>PFVB01000003.1 GCA_002790395.1 Ignavibacteriales bacterium CG_4_9_14_3_um_filter_34_10
TGAAGACCCGACAATTATGTCATGGGAACTTGCAAACGAGCCTCGTCCTGGCACCGACACAAGTTCAATTGATAAACAAAATTATTATTATGATTGGATTGACAGCACAGCACAATTTATTAAATCAATTGATCCTTATCATTTGGTAACAACCGGCAGCGAAGGAGTAATGGGAAGTCTTCAGGTTGACAGCATATTCGTTAAAGCTCATCAAAGTGATTTTATTGATTATGCAACTTTCCATTTATGGCCAAAAAACTGGGGCTGGTTCAACGCAAAATATGCAGAGCAAACATTTGATTCGACATCTCAAAATGCAAAAAAATATTTTAATACTCACATTATATTAATGAAAGAAATAGGTAAACCAATTGTTTTAGAAGAATTTGGTTTAAGCAGAGATAATGAAGA
The DNA here is from genome assembly GCA_002790395.1 of Ignavibacteriales bacterium CG_4_9_14_3_um_filter_34_10. Taxonomy (GTDB): domain Bacteria; phylum Bacteroidota; class Ignavibacteria; order Ignavibacteriales; family Melioribacteraceae; genus UM-FILTER-34-10. The sequence goes on from PFVB01000003.1 coordinate 412, forward strand.
TTGCAAGCCTGCTTCCAGTACTTTATACAGGGATAAATATTTTTCAATGATATTTGAATTGATTTATAACTCCGCCAAATCGGGTAATCCAATTGCAGGCTCAAATTTTTGGGGATGGGGCGGGAAAGGCAGAACACAAAGGGATAATTTTATTTGGAAAATCGGAGATCAATTCTTAGCCGATCCACCTCAAGAACCACAGGGTTTTAATTCAGTATTTGACTCCGATATTTCCACAATTAAAATTATCAAAACTCATTCAGAGAAAATGAATTCACTGAATAAAACAGACTAATTTTTTTTTGAAACGTTAATTACAATTTTGTTCGGTGAAAATTAACTTGTTTGTATCAAAACCAGCTTTGTCAATTTTTACAGTTAATTCTTTCAGAATATTTTCATTCATTTTTGGCTGACGTGAAAGTATCCATAAGTATTTTCTGCTTGGAGTTCCAACTACAGCCCAATTATAATTTATTTCATCGAGAAAAATTATCCAATAGTCTCCCCTAAAAGGCCAGAAAAATTGAACTCGCAATTTTGCATTGTTACTCCCTTGAACTACAAATGCTTTTCCATTAGCTTCGTCAATTTCACCGTCATTCAAACATTTGTTTTTTACTCGCAAGGTTAGTGAATCAATAATTTCATATTCAGCAGTCGTACAAGAACAGCCTTCTTGCTGTTTGAAAGGTAAATGAGCAATTTCATACCACTTGCCAATATATCTATTTACGTCAACATTCTTTACAACTTGCAACGGTGCATAGTTTTGCGATGAGCATGAATGAAATAAAATTGATGCAAATAAAACAAAAGCAATCCGGATAATATTTCTTACATTAATCATAATATGGAATTATTTCGTTTCCTAAAAATTTTAATACAGCAGTAATTACTCCAAGATCATCAAGATATCCAACAAGAGGTGCAAGATCAGGAATAGCATCGATTGGTGAAATAAAATAAACCAAAGCACCTACAATAATTGATTTGCGATACCAAGGAACATGCTTATCCCGAAGATAATTGTATAATGCTTTTACATCTTTGGCAAAACTTATTTTCTTGCCAAACTTTTCTAATTTGTACCAGAGATTATTTTCAACAAACTCAGCACCTTTCTGAAATTCCTTTTCATCAGCAAACTGATTTTCAAACTCATCAACAATGCCCAGATTATTTTGATTCATTTTATCTCCTCACTTTATATTTATCGAACCAATTAAAAATTGTATTCCACCAAAAAATAGAGTTTTGTGGTTTTGTAACAAAATGATTTTCTTCCGGGAAATAAATTAATTTACTTGGAACATTCATTTTCTGCAGAGCAGTGAATAACTCGAATGCTTGTCCCTCCGGTACACGGAAATCATTTCCGCCATGAGCAATTAACATAGGTGTTTTAAAATTTGCAACAAAATTACTCGGAGACCATTTTTTATAAATCTCTCGACTCTCCCATGGAGCTCCACCAAATTCCCATTCAGGAAACCAAAGCTCTTCTGTGGTTCCATACATACTTTCAAGATTATAAACTCCGTCATGGCAGAAGAGAGCATTAAATCTTTCCGTGTGACCTTCAAGCCAATTAATCATGTATCCACCGTAAGAAGCACCTGCAGCAAACAAATTATTCTTGTCAATGAATTTATAATTTGCCAGCGCATAATCGAGTGAATTCATTAAATCAGTATAAACTTTCCCACCCCAGTCTTTTGAAATTTCGTCAGTAAATTTTTGTCCGTAACCGGTACTACCTCGAGGATTAGTTGCTATAACTACATATCCTTTTGATGCAAACATTTGTGGGTTCCAACGATAATGAAAATCATCTGTCCAATGACCCTGCGGTCCACCGTGGATCAAGAAAATTACCGGATATTTTTTTGCCTCATCAAAGAAAGGAGGCTTAACAATGATTGATTGAACTTGCTTTTCCTCAGCCCCTTCAGCCCAAAATGTTTCAAGTTCACTCATTTTTATTCCTAATAAAATATCTTGATTGAGGAATGTAAGTTGAGTTAATTTTTTCGATTCAATTTCATAACTAAAAATTTCAAAAGGGAGATTTGATCTTTGCTGTTTGAAAAAAAGAGTTTTCCCGTCAGGTGCGATAATTAAATTAGAATTGGAATGTTTCTCTAAAATCAATTCCAAATTGAAATTTGCAATTTCTAAACGATAGATTGATTCATTGATCTCGTGGGAAGCATTAAAATAAATGTACTTGGAATCAGGTGACCATAATATTTCAGTAACAGAAAGATCATGCTTTTCAGTAAGATTTTTTATTTGTTTTGTCACTCTGTCAAATAAAATTAATGAGGATTTATCGGCTTCAAACCCGGCACGAGCCATTGATCTGAAAGCTAAATACTTTCCGTCAGGTGAGTAAACAGGCTGATTATCATTGCCTTTGCTGATAGAAATTATTTCATCAATGGGAACATAATTTTGTTTGACACCGGAAAGATCTATTGTGAAAATATCGTTATTCGTGCTCATAGAAACGACTTTATCTTTGTTAATTGTAAATGCAACTTGTTCCCCGTCAGGTGAAAAATTAAAATCATTTGAACTGCCTAAATCAACCGGAGGAACATCAGATTTGCTTGATAAAGTTAAATCGAAATATTCTTTGCTCTTTAAATTAAGTAAAAAAAGGTGGCTTCTTTTATCACCGCGCCAACTATCCCAATTTTTGTACATTAATTCTTCAATAATTTTTACGTTGGCTTTGCTTTTTTCATTCTGTTCGTCCTTTGATTTATTGCAGTCTTCGCTCATGCATTCCGGATAAACTGAAGATACAAATAGAATTTTGCTGCCATCGTTTGACCAAGTAACATCTGAAATACCCGAATAAAAATTGGTGAGCTGAATATCATTTTTGCCATTGAAGTCACACGCCCACAACTGTCCACCTTTTATATATCCGATTTTATTTGTATTTGGAATGAATTTCGGTTGTGATTCGCTTTCAGGTGAATTTTTTAGTGGGCGAAGATTTTTCCCATCAGAATTAATCAACCAAATATCTGTTTGTCCTTTGTTTTCATCAAGATTATATGAAGTAACCGTAAAGGCAATTGTTTTTGCATCTGATGACAGAACAACGTTGCCAATTCGTTGCATTGCCCAAAGATCTTCTGCCGCTAAGGCACGCTGAGTTTGTGAATACAATTGAAAGGAAAGAATAAAGAATAAAAGTGAAATTAATTTTTTCATGAAATCCTCTTTAAGAAAAATTATTTATGCAATTGTGAAATTATTTTTTCATCATATAAAAGATGTTCAAAATTTTCTCTGCTTCGAGTGATATAAAAATCGGAACCATCAACTATAATTTCCGGTGCTCTTCTCCTTGCGTTATAATTTGACGACATCACCATTCCATAAGCACCGGCTGACATAACAGCTAAAAAATCTCCCGCTTCCACATTTTCAACCTCACGATCTTTCGCAAGAAAATCACCGCTTTCACAAACAGGTCCAACTATATCAGCTTTAATATCCTGCTGATTCTTTAATTGAATTGGTTGAATATGGTGATAAGCTTTATATATACTTGGCCGAAGCATATCTGTCATTGCGGCATCAACAACCACGAAATTCTTTTTTTTGTTCTGCTTTGTGTATAAAACCTCAGTAGCTAAGATGCCACCATTTGCTGTCAGATATCTTCCTGGCTCAAAAAATATATCGCAGTTGATTCCCATAAAAATCGGAACTAAAACATCGGCAAGTTCTTTCGGTGTGAATGGTTTTTCATCATTATAAATAACTCCCATTCCACCGCCAATATCAAAATGTTTAATATTAATTCCGGCTGAAATGATTTTCTTTGTCAACTCGCTCATTTTAATTACAGCTTCGACAAAAGGTTCAACAGTTGTGATTTGTGAACCTATATGCATGTCGATTCCGCACATATTAATATTAGGCAATTTTGAACATTCAATGAAAATATCAAGTGCTGAAGAGGAATCGATTCCAAATTTATTCTCTGCTAATCCGGTTGAAATATATGGATGTGTCTTTGCATCAACATCCGGATTTACTCTCAATGCCACATCTGCTTTCTTGCCCAGCTTTGATGCAAGTTTATTAATCAAAATAACTTCTTGAAGTGATTCAGCTTTAATCAAAAGCACATTGTTTTCTAGCCCAAGAATTATTTCATCTTTGGTTTTTCCTACTCCGGTAAGTAAAATGTTTTTCGGATTCACTCCCGCTTTCAATGCTCTGTAAAGTTCTCCGGACGAGTTTACATCTATACCTGCACCTAAATCTGAAAATATTTTTATTACGTTCAGATTAAAGTTCGATTTTGATGCAAAGAAGATTTTATGTTTAACTTTTTTGAAAGCATCATCAAATTCTAAAAATCTGTCTTTGAAAAAATTTTTGCTGTAGATATATGCAGGAGTGCCGTAAATATCAACAATTTTTTTTACCGGAACATTCTCGCAGTAGAGTTCAGAATCTTTGTAATGGAAGTATTTTGAGTCGAAGTATTTCATATCCCTATTTTCTTTTTTTTGTTAATTAAAAATATAAAAATCCCTGAAAAGATTTAAGGAACATTACAAAAAAGACCTTTGATTCTTATCAAATATTAAGTCTTCTTGAAAAGCCCCGCCTTTTTTGATAAGTTTGACCCTGTTTATTTAATGTTTACGCAATAAGGGAGAATATGAAATATCCGTTTGGTGAAATTGAAAGCAAATGGCAAAAAATTTGGGAAGAAAAACATGTTTATAAAACAAATCTTTCTGATGATGAGAAGAAAATTTATTGCCTTGTAATGTTTATTTATCCATCTGCAGCAAAGATGCATATAGGTCACTGGTATAATTATGCACCTACTGATACTTGGGCAAGGTTTAAAAGTTTGAACGGTTTTAATGTTTTTGAACCCATCGGCTATGATGCTTTTGGCTTGCCGGCAGAAAATTATGCTATTAAAACGGGTGTTCATCCGCAGGATAGTACGTTAAAAAATATAAATGATATTAGAGAAATGTTGAAAAGAATGGGCGGAATGTATGATTGGTCTGCTGAATTAATGACTTGCGTTCCCGAATATTACAAGTGGAATCAATGGCTTTTCTTGCAGCTTTATAAAAAAGGATTAGCTTACCGAAAAAATGCTCCTGTTAATTGGTGCCCATCCTGTAAAACTGTTCTTGCACGCGAGCAAGTTTTAGGTGATGGAAGTTGTGAAAGATGTGGCACAACCGTAATTCAGAAAGCATTGACGCAGTGGTTTTTTAAGATTACTGATTACGCAGATGAACTACTGGATGGGTTAAATAAAATTAATTGGCCTGAAAAAACAAAAGCGATGCAGTTCAACTGGATTGGTAAAAGCATAGGGACCGAAGTTGATTTTCAAATTGAAGGGCACGAAGAAAAAATCACAGTGTTTACAACTCGTCCTGATACTCTGTTCGGTGTTACTTATATCGTACTTGCACCTGAAAAAGAATTAGTTCAAAAAATTACAAAACTGGAATTCAAAGAAGAAGTAAATAAATATATTGATTCAATAAAATCATTGAGCGAAGTTGACAGAACATCAACAGTGAAAGAAAAAACCGGAGTTCCGACAGGTGCATTTGCAATCAATCCCGTTAATGGTGAAAGAGTGCCGATTTGGATTGCAGATTATGTTTTGGCAACATACGGAACTGGCTATGTAATGGCTGTACCTGCTCATGATGAACGAGATTTTGAATTTGCCAAAAAATTTAATCTGCCGATTAAAAAAGTAATACTCGAACCCGATACAGAAGAATGCAAGGAGTTAGAAAAAGCTTTTACAGATGTTGGTGTGATGATCAATTCGGGTAAATATAACGGGCTTAAATCCGATTTTGGTATTCAAAAGATTTCTGAAGATCTGGAAAAACAAAATATTGGAAAAAGAACAGTAAATTATCGTTTGAGAGATTGGTTGATTTCAAGACAAAGATATTGGGGAACTCCGATTCCGATTGTTCATTGTGAAAAATGTGGTGAAGTCCCTGTTCCAGAATCAGAATTACCTATAGTATTACCATATAACGTAAATTTCAAACCAGATGGCGGCTCGCCGCTTGCGAGTTCTGAAGAGTTTTTACATACAGTTTGCCCAAAATGCGGTGGCCCTGCTCATCGTGATGTTGATACGATGGATACGTTTGTTGATTCATCATGGTATTATCTGCGTTACTTAAATCCAAAGTTTAAAGACGGAATGTTCGATAAACAATTAGCAGATAAATGGACTCCGGTTGATACTTATGTTGGAGGTGCTGAACATGCTGTTATGCACTTATTATATGCGAGGTTTATCCATAAATTTTTGCGTGATATTGGGCTTGTAAATAGCGATGAGCCATTCGCCAAGCTGATTCATCAGGGAACAATTACAAATCAAGGTGCCAAAATGTCTAAGTCAAAGGGGAATGTAGTCGATCCAAATTATTTCCTCGAAACTTATGGTGCAGATGTTTTCAGAATGTACTTGATGTTTATGGGACCTTATGAAACCGGAGGAGATTGGGGCGATAAAGGAATTGTCGGCGTTGATAGATTTGTTCAAAGACTATATTCTATTTTTGAAGCTCATAAAAATTTGTGCAAAGAATATCCTTCTTTTGAAAAATATAATCTATCGGAATTTAATGCATCTGAGAAAAATATTTATCGGAAAACAAATCAAACTATTGAAAAAGTTTCGGTTGAAATTGATAATTTCAGATTCAATACTGCAGTTGCTGCATTAATGGAATTATTAAATGAAATAAAAAATCTTGATGAGTGCAGAAAAGATTTTCAGACTTTTGTGTTAGAAAGATTTGCCATTTTACTTGCACCGCTTGCGCCCCATTTTGCAGAAGAATGCTGGGAGATGCTTGGCAAGGACCAATCGATTTTTGAAAGCAAAATCTGGTTCAGTGCCGATAAATCAGCACTTACTGTGGATGAAGTGAATATTGCCGTGCAGGTAAACGGAAAATTGCGGGCTACAATTCGCGTCCCGTTTAATAGTGATGAAATATTTGTTAAAGATATTTCTCATAAAGATGATCACGTTTCCAAATGGATAGAAGGCAAGACAATTGTTAAAGAGATTTTTGTAAAAAATAAAATTTTTAATATTGTGGTAAAATAAATTTTGATGGAGAAATAATGTTAGATGTGAAATTTATAAGAGAAAATCCGGAATTGGTAAGACAAGGATTGATTAATAAAAACAGCCAAGATATTGTCGATGAAATCATTAATCTATATGAAAAAAGACGTACTTTGATTGCAAAGACTGAAGAATTAAAAGCAAAGAAAAATAAGGTTTCTGCTGAAATTCCAAAATTGAAAAAAGCGGGAAAGGATACATCAAATATTTTTGCGGAGATGAAACAGGTTGGTGATGAAATCTCTCAACTTGACGGAAGTCTAAAGGAAGTGGAAGATAATATTGAAAACATTCTTCGAAGCACTCCGAATATTGCACATGAAAGCGTTCCTGTTGGTAAATCTGCCGAAGAAAATGTTGAAGTAAGAAGATGGCTTCCGGAAGGATTTTCTTTTGATAATGATTTTAAAGTTCTTGATCATGTTGAATTAGGAAAGAAATTGAAATTGCTTGATTTTGAAAGAGGGACAAAAATTGCCGGTTCAGGGTTTCCGCTTTATACAGCAAAAGGTGCAACTCTTGAAAGAGCTTTGATAAATTTTATGCTTGATGTTCATTTGCAGAAACATAATTATACCGAGATTATGCCTCCTGTTCTTGTCAATCGTGATTCAATGAAGGGAACCGGGCAAATTCCAAAAATGGAAGAAGATATGTATTTCATTGAAAAAGACGGGTTGTACCCGATTCCAACTGCTGAAGTGCCAATTACAAATATTCATCGTGAAGAAATTTTATCAGAAAAAGATTTGCCAATAAAATATGTGGGATATTCGCCCTGCTTTAGAAGAGAAGCCGGAAGTTACGGTAAGGATTCAAAAGGATTTTTAAGAGTGCATCAGTTTAATAAAGTAGAAATGGTAAAATTTTCGTTTCCGGAAAATTCTTACGAAGAGCTTGAACTGATGGTAAAAGATGCCGAGGATATTTTGCAGGCATTAAAAATTCCTTACCGGATATTAATGCTTTGTACGGGAGATTTAAGTTTTTCTGCAGCCAAATGTTATGATATTGAAACATGGTCACCGGCTGAAAATAAATGGCTGGAGGCTTCATCGTGCAGTAACTTTGAATCTTTTCAAGCAAGACGAGCAAACATTCGTTTTAAAAGAGAAGCTAATAAAAAGACGGAATTTGTTCACACACTAAATGGAAGTGGACTTGCCACAAGCAGACTAATGGTTTCCTTGTTAGAAAATTATCAGACGCCCGAAGGAAAAGTTATCGTACCGAAAGTTCTCCAAAAATATACTGGTTTTGAAATATTAGACTAATTGTGGCTGAATAAATATAAATTCGAATTGAACTTTATCGAAAGATTTTTGATTATTATTATTAAAGTGAAAGATTTAAAGGGATAGGTTTTTTTTGTTAAAAAATTTGGCTCATCTTAAAAAGTATTTTTTCCGATATAAAACCAAGTTTATTCTTGGTTTTATTTTTATTTTATTTTCAAATATTGGTCAGATTTATATTCCGTTGTTATTAAAAGATAGTATTAACGAATTGCAAAATCATCTCGATATAAATTTAATAATCAAAAATGTTTTGCTGATTGTTGCCACTGCATTAGTTGCCGGAGTCTTCCGATTTCTAATCAGGCAGACAATCATTTTGGCTTCACGTGAAATTGAGTTTGATTTGCGCCAGGATTTCTGGGCACATATACAAAAACTTCCTTTAAGGTTTTTCCAGAATAATTCAACTGGAAATATCATGGCTCACGCTACAAGTGATATTAGTGCTGTAAGAATGTTTGTCGGGCCTTCTATAATGTATTCAACTGATACCGGATTGCGGTTTTTACTGATACTTCCGATGATGTTATGGATGAGTGTCCCGCTGACAATTTATGCTTTGCTTCCGCTTCCAATTCTAAGTTTTGCGGTTTATTTCGTTATGAAAAAGGTTCATACAAGATATACCAAAATTCAAGAGAAATTTTCAGATCTGACCACAAAAGCACAAGAAAATTTTAGTGGTATCCGTGTGATTAAGTCCTATTTTCGGGAAGAATTTGAAATTTCTGAATTTACAAAAGAGAGCCAAGAATACTTAAACCGGAATATGGCTTTAGTTAAAATACGTTCGCTATTCCAGCCTG
>PFVB01000146.1:0-9773 GCA_002790395.1 Ignavibacteriales bacterium CG_4_9_14_3_um_filter_34_10
GAGTTATTACTTTTCAAAGAAATTGGTTTCATCATTCGAAGAGGCTGAAACAAAAATTATTGATGAGCTTAAAAAGAACGGATTCGGAATACTTACAGAAATTAATGTTAAAGAAACATTAAAGAAAAAAATTGATGTGGATTTTAGAAAATACAAAATTCTCGGTGCTTGTAATCCGCAATTTGCTTATGAAGCCTTAAAAACAGAGGACAAGATTGGAGTTTTATTTCCTTGCAGTGTTGTAATTCAGGAACTTGATAACCCCGCTGAAGTGGAAGTCGCAATCATGAATCCATTAGAGGCAATGAAATCAATAGGAAAGCCAGAAATGTTGAACTTTGCTGAACAAATTGCCCAAAAACTTCAATCTGCTCTTTCTAACTTATAACTTCTTATAAGCCCTTAATAAATTCTTTAGTAATTTTGCACAGTGAAAAAATCATTGTGCAAAAAATATTTTAAAATAATGAAACCTAATTCATATTTTCTTTTTATAATGTTCAATATTTTAATTCAAAAGGAGTAATTGTGGAAATAACTGAACTTAACGAAAAAATAAAACGCGAAAGTGAATTCATTGATATTTTGATAAACGAATTGAGTAAAGTTATAATTGGTCAAAAAGATATGGTCGAAAGACTGATTGTCGGACTTTTAGCAAACGGACATGTTTTATTAGAAGGTGTGCCGGGGCTTGCAAAAACTCTTGCAATCAAATCACTTGCATCAACAATGAAAGCAAAATTCCAGCGAATACAATTCACACCGGATTTATTGCCCGCTGATTTAATTGGTACGATGATATATAATCAAAAAGATGGAAACTTCAGCATCAAACAAGGACCAATTTTTTCAAACTTTATTCTTGCTGATGAAATTAACCGCGCACCGGCGAAAGTTCAAAGTGCACTTCTTGAAGCAATGCAGGAAAGACAAGTTACAATTGGACAACAATCATTCAAATTAGAAGATCCTTTTTTAGTACTTGCCACTCAAAATCCGATTGAACAGGAAGGAACTTACCCTCTTCCGGAAGCTCAGGTTGACAGGTTTATGCTCAAAGTAAAAATTTCGTATCCTACAAAGTCTGAAGAGCAAAAAATTATGAAGATGAATTCTTCACAAACTTTTCCTTATGTAAATCAGGTTATTACCAAAGAAGATATATTCAAAGGCAGACAATTGGTAAATGAAATTTATATGGATGAGAAAATTGAGAAATATATTCTCGATATAATTTTTGCTACCAGAAATCCTGAAGAATACGGACTTCGTGATTTGAAAGATTTAATTTTATATGGAGCTTCACCTCGTGGCTCTATTAATCTTGCACTTGGTGCACGTGCCATGGCTTTTATAAGAAGGCGCGGATATGTCATTCCTGAAGATGTAAGAAGTATTTGCCTTGATGTTCTCCGGCACAGAGTTGCAGTCAGTTATGAAGCTGAAGCAGAAGAAATATCATCTGAAACAATTATTCAAAAAATTCTAAATGAAATTGAAGTCCCTTGATTTTGGAGTTTTGATTTGACAACACGGGAATTGCTTAAACAAGTTCGAAAGATTGAAATTCGAACAAGAGGATTTGTTAATGATCTTTTCTCCGGCGAATATCATTCGGTATTCAAAGGAAGAGGAATGGATTTTAATGAAGTCCGTGAGTATCAGGTGGGAGATGAAGTCCGGGCAATTGATTGGAACGTAACTGCAAGACTGGGACACCCATATGTAAAAGTGTTTGAGGAAGAGCGCGAACTGACCGTTATTCTGCTTGTGGATTTAAGCAGCTCATTAATTTTTGGAACAATTGAAAAAACTAAGCAGCAAATTGCTGCTGAAATTTCAGCAATATTATCCTTCTCGGCATTGAAGAATAATGATAAAGTTGGTTTGATTTTATTCACCGATAAAATTGAAAAATTCATTCCGCCACGGAAAGGTAAAAGTCATGTGTTAAGAATTATTCGTGAACTCCTTTCATTCGAAACACAAAATAAAGGAACAAATATCAGAACAGCTCTGGAATATTTTTATCATATTCAAATGAAAAAAAGCATTGTGTTTCTCATTTCAGATTTTATTGATTACAACTATGAAAAAATCATGGGAATAGTTTCACGCCGGCATGACTTGATTGCAGTTCGTTTAATAGATCCAAAGGAAAACGAGATTCCTCAAATCGGATTGGTCAGATTGAAAGATAACGAAAGTAACTCTGTGAGATATATCGATACAGAGGATAGAAAGTTTCGTAATCATTTTAGAAACAAAAAAGAGGAACTTGAAAATTTTATCAAACAAACATTCATGAAAGCAAAAGTTGATTCGATTAATATTGACCTGAGCAGATCCTATATCAAACCAATTGTTGATTTTTTTAAGTTAAGGGAAAAGCGAATTTGATGTATCGGATAATTTTTTTATTGATGATTGTTTTCAGTCAATTTGTTTCGGGGCAAAAAATTGATACTAAACTTACGACGGATAAGTCTGTTTATCTTATTGGTGATTATATCAAACTTACTTTTGAAGTCAATTATGGTAAAAACGTAGAGGTAAAATTACCTGCGGTTAAAGATAGTATAAAACAACTTGAGTATATTAAAAAGGGCAGCACGCTGAAAGAAGAAGATAATTCCGGAATTCATTTCAAACAAACATTCATCTTCTCGAAATATGAGCCTGATACAATTGAAATTTCTTCGCCACCGATTCTGTTCAAGATAAAAGGTTCAACTGAGTATAAAAAACTCAGTACAAATACAGTGAAGCTGATTATTAATTCTTATCCTGTTGATAACTCAAAAGAAATTATCGATATAAAAAAGCCGATTGAAGTCCAATACAATTGGGGGGCATTAATATTGATTTTATTTGTTATAATTGTCCTGTTTGTTGCAAGCATATATTTATGGAAAAAGTACAAAAATAAACATCAAACAGAAACCCAAGCTAAAATCATTAAGCTACCGAATTATCAAGTTGCACTTAATTCTCTTGCAGAGTTAGCTGAGAAAAAACTTTGGCAAAATGGGAAGATTAAAGAATACCATTCAGAAATTACAGGGATAATAAGGAAATATTTTGAAGATGAATATGGGTTCAAAGCTTTAGAGATGACATCATACGAAATTATCGAAGAGATGAAAACTCAGAAATTCATTGACAAAATTATCGGTTTAGTTGATGAATTTTTTGCCAACGCCGATTTAGTGAAATTTGCAAAATTCCAGCCAATGGCTAGTGTAAACAATTTAATGATGAATCAAGCATATGAAATAATTAATCAAACAAAACCAATCGAAATAATTTCAAGTGAGGTTACGAATGTTTGATGGAATTGCTTTCAAATACTCGTTTGTTTTATACGCACTGATTCTCTTGCCATTCATTGTTTGGTGGTATATAAAGTTTCACAAGAATAAAGATGTTGAGATAAAGTATTCGTCATTTGAATTTTTTAAGGATTTCAAACCAACAATTAAGGAAAGATTAATTCACCTGCCTTTTGCGTTTAGAGTAATTGCATTAATATTTTTAATTATAGCACTTGCAAGACCACAATCATTTTTGAGTGGTGAAAATGTTTTGACCGAAGGAATAGACATTGTGATGAACCTTGATATTTCAAGCAGTATGTTAGCTGAGGATTTTAAACCAAATAGGCTGGAAGCAGCCAAAAAAGTGGTCGCAGAATTTATATCAAATCGTAAATATGATAGAATTGGCCTCGTAATTTTTGCGAAGGAGAGTTTTACGCAGTGTCCGATGACGATTGATTATAACGTCATAAGAGAATTGCTTCACGAAATCAGAAGCGGAATAATTGAAGATGGAACTGCAATCGGAAATGCAATAGCAAATGGTGTGAACAGGCTGAAGGACAGCAAATCAAAAAGTAAAGTTATGATTTTGGTAACAGATGGTGTTAACAATTCAGGTGAAGTTGATCCGCTTACGGCTGCAGAAATTGCAAAAACATTTGATGTAAAAATTTATACGATTGGAGTAGGAAGTTACGGTCAAGCACCATACCCGGTTCAGACTCCATTTGGGATACGATATCAAATGGTTCCTGTTGAGATAGATGAAAATTTGCTTCGTCAAATATCTGAAACTACCGGAGGAAAATATTTCAGAGCCGCCAATAATGGTGCTCTTAGTGAAATATATAAGAAAATTGATAAGATGGAAAAAACAAAAATTGAGATTACTTCATTTAGCAAGGCAGAAGAACTGTTTCAATATTGGGCTTTTGCAGGTTTGATAATCCTATTGAGTGAAATTATTATTTCGAAATTTTATTTAAGGAAATTGCCATAGCATGTTCAGATTTGAAAATACAGAATATTTATATTTATTAATTCTGATGCCGGTATTAATCTTGGCTTACTGGTTGATTTTTGTAAAATTGAAAAAGAAAATGAATTTGTTTGCTACGGATTCAATGCAAAAAATAATATCACCGGAAAGAAGTTCTGCAAAACCAAATATGAAGTTTGCAATTATTATGGTTGCTTTTTTGCTGTTAATATTTTCTCTTGCAAATCCTCAAGTCGGTTCTAAAATCGAACAAGTCAAGCAAGTTGGAATTGATATTTATATTCTTCTCGACGTTTCTAAAAGTATGGCGGCGCAGGATATTCAACCAAGTAGATTGGAAAAATCGAAATATGAAATATCCAAATTGATTCAAAACCTTCAGGGTGACAGAATTGGATTAATAGTTTTTTCCGGAGATGCATTTATTCAATTTCCGTTAACTGCCGATTATTCTGCTGCTGGGTTATTCCTTGGTTCGGTTGACTTCAATTCCGTGCCTCAACCAGGCACAGCAATTGAAAGAGCAATTTCATTGGCTGTTTCTTCATTTCAAGAAAATGTAAAAACAAGAAAAGCTATAATCATTCTTACTGATGGCGAAGATCATGAAGGAAATATCGATGAGGCAGTTACCTCAGCAGTTGATAAAGGTATTCAAATATTTTGTATTGGCGTTGGTTCAAAAAATGGTGCACCAATTCCAATCGTTGATAAAAATAGAATTGTTGGTTATAAAAAAGATCAGTCTGATAATGTGATTATTTCAAAACTAGATGAATCAACACTTCGGAATATTGCGAGAAAAGGCAATGGCAAATTTTACAGATCAACAAACAATGAAGATGAATTGGAAAAAGTGTTTGATGATTTAGCAAAGATTGAAAAAAACGAATATGGTGTCGCCCAGATTGCTGACTATGAAGACAGATTTTATTATTTGCTTTTTCCAGCAATTATTCTTTTGATTGTTGAAATATTTATTAGTTACAAAAAGTCCGGGTTCTTTCTGAAATTTGAGGAGGAAAATTCAAAATGATTCCATATAAATATTCTGTTATAATTTTGATTGTTATCTGTAATATGATTTTACATGCACAGTCGTATCGTGGACTGAACAATGATGGAGTTGATTTATACAATAATAAAAAATATGCTGATGCAGAAGTAAATTTTAAGAAAGCGATTGAGAAAGACAGAAATAAATTTAAATCTAACTTTAATTTGGGAGATGCTATTTACAAACAAGGTAGATATGATGAATCGTCAAAATATTTTCTGGAAGCATTTCAAAAAACAAAGGATACAGATTTGAAAGCAAAGTCGCTTTATAATCTTGGCAATTCTCTGTTGAAGGGAAATAAAATTCAGGAAAGCATTAATGCTTACAAAAATTCTCTTAAACTTAATCCTAATGATAAAGAAGCAAAATACAATTTATCCTATGCATTAAATATGCTTAAGCAAAATCAGGATAAAAATAAAAATCAAAACAAAGATAAAGACAAGCAGCAAAATCAGGATAAGCAAAAAGACCAGAATGGAAATGATAAGAATAAAGATCAACAGCAGAATCAACAACAAAATCAGCAGCAGAATCAACAGCAAAAAGTGAAAAAGGAAGAGGCACAAAGAATTTTGGATGCATTGAAAAAAAATCAAAAAGATTTACAAAAAGAGTTAAGAAAAGTGAAAGCAAAGTCAGTTTACACAGAAAAAGATTGGTGAAATGGAAAAATTAATTCTGTTAGTGTTTTTTTTGGCTGCCAATATTTTTGCACAACAATTAAAAGTGAGCGCAGACAAAACAACTGTTAGTATGAACGAAAGATTTCAAATCTACTTTGAATTTAATGCAGAAGATTTAAGTGGCGTAAAAAGTTTTAAACCGCCTAAATTTGGCGGACTTAATGTAATCAGTGGGCCAAATCAATCTTCATCTATGCAGATTATTAACGGGCGTGGTTCGGCTACAATTAATTTTTCATTTATAGTTTTTGCACCACAGATTGGTAAATACACAGTTGGTCCTGCATCAATAAATTATCAGGGAACTGAATATACTTCATATTCTCTGACAATTAATGCTGAAAAGGGAAATGCTCAATCTTCAAATCAAAGTTCAAACAGTAATTCCTCAGATATTTCAAGAGAGGAAATTGCTAAAAATGTTTTTATCATCACCTCCTCAAATAAATCTTCTGTCTATAAAGGCGAGCAGGTGACAGTAACTTATAAGCTTTATACTCGTTTGGATATTTCTTCGCCACAAATTACAAAGCTTCCTACATATAAAGATTTTTGGGCTGAAGAAATTGAGACCGGAAACAATATTCAATTAAATATCGAAATGTTTAAAGGCGAGAGATATCGGACTGCGGTTCTGAAGAAAGTTGCTTTGTTTCCCACGGCTACCGGATCTTTATCGGTAACTCCATTCGAATTAAATATTCCGGTGATTATCACTAAGAAAAGAAACAGCCGGGATATTTTTGATGATTTTTTTAATGACCCTTTTTTTCAAAGAAGAGAAACAGTTGAATATCTTGCCCGTTCAAATAAACTGAATATAAATGTTAAACCTTTGCCGTTAAATAATATTCCAAAATCATTTAAGGGAGCAGTAGGAAATTATCAATTGATTACAACTCTGAATAAAGAAAAAGTTGAGGCGAATGAATCTGTTAATTATAAAATTAATATAACAGGTATAGGCAATATTAAATTATTGGAAATGCCGGAAGTGAAATTTCCAGCAACTTTTGATAAATATGATCCAAAGATTAATGAGACTATCAATAACAGAGAGCAAATATCTGGCAGTAAATCAGCTGATTACTTAATCATACCACGTGCACATGGAGTAATGAAAATAGGTGGTTTTGAATTTTCTTTCTTTAATCCTGCCACAAAAAGCTATGTTGTGATAAATGTGCCTGAGAAAACTATTGAAGTAAAGGGCGGCTCTACGTCCAATCAATTGGCTTCTGAAAATTTATCTAAAGAAGATGTTCGTTTATTAAGTCAGGATATAAGGTATATTAAATTAGAAAACTCGAGTTTGGTGAAAAGAGAAAATTTACAATCAATCTCAAAATGGTTTATTCCAGGCTTAATAATTCCGGTAATTGTTTTTCTTGGATTACTTCTGTTTGTTAAGCAAAATGAAAAATTGGAATCTAACGCAAAATTATTCAAATACTTAAAAGCAGAGAAGATTGCAAAAAAGCGACTTCGTGAAGCCGAAAAAGCTAGAATATCAAATGACCATTTCGTTTTTTATAATGAAATTGAAAAGGCACTGCAGGGTTATCTCGAAGATAAACTGGAAATAGCAAAATCTGAATTCACAAAAGAGTTTATTTCAGAGAATCTTTCTGAAAAAGGAATAGGGATTGAAAATATTAATAATGTATTGGAAATTTTATCGACGTGTGAATTTATGAAGTATTCACCTTCGAACGACAAATTAATTTATGCTGAATTTTATCAGAGGACTGTCAAAGTTATAGTCGGTTTGGAAAATATAATTGGAGTAAAAAGAAAATGATTCTTAGAAATGTTTTTATTCTGATTTTATTATTTAGTGTCAATTTATGGGGATTCAATGCAGACCAAATCTTTATGAAAGCCAATAAGTTATATCAGGCAAAAGAATATAAGGAGGCTCTTGAATTATACCTCAAGATAGATAAAAGGGGTTATGCAAGCGAAGATTTATATTATAATATCGGAAACTCTTATTACCGATTAGAAAAATTGGGCTATGCAATTTTATATTTTGAAAAGGCTTTGAAAATTTCTCCGGGCGATGAAGATATTCAATACAATTTAAAATTGGCAAGAGCAAAGACCGTCGATAAGTTAGAAGAAACCCCAAAAATATTTTTAACCGTCTGGTGGGAATCTTTGATTACTTTGAACAACTATTCAGGCTGGGCGTTTCTTGTTATTATTTTCCTCGTACTTTTTCTTGTTTTACTTGGCTTCTACTTTTTAAGTAAAAGATTACTGTACAAAAAATATGGGTTCTATTTTTCGTCTGTTTTATTTTCTGTCTTATTTTTTGTAGTCATAGTTTTTTACAGCAGCTATGAAATGGAAACAAAAACTGATTTTGGTGTACTTATTAACGAGATGGCAATAGTTAAACAAGCCCCGGATTTACAAAGCAGCGATGCATTTATTATTCATGAGGGAGTGAAATTCTCCTGTGAAGATCGAGTAGGAAATTGGACAAAAATTAAATTGATTGATGGTAAAATCGGCTGGGTTGAGGATTCAGCATTCCGAAAAATTTGATTTTTTCCTGTGTAGCTATAAAAAAGTTATAAAATTCCATGTAGATTTGTTTAAGCAATAATTTTTTTTATAAAATTTGATTGGATATTTTATCTTAGCTATGCAAAAAAGCAGCAGAATTATAGTTTTTTTAATTTTCATTTCATTGGTGTTTGTTTCATGCACTTTTAATGATTCGAATAATATTGTCAATCCCCCAAATACTACTTTACCCACAAACCCATTACCTGTGAACAGTGCAATTAATCAAGAAAATATTATCAAGCTTAGCTGGCAATATTCGGGAGCCGATTCCTTTACTGTTTATTTTGATACACAAAATCCACCACAAAAAATTATCAAAAAAAATCTAACTCAGAATAGCATTACAACATTTGCTGCAGGAAATTCAACTACTTATTATTGGAAAGTCTCAGCTAAATTTAAAAACAGTTCTTCAGTGGAAGGACCGATTTGGAAATTTACTACCAAACCTGGCTCAACATCTTCGGCGGGATATATAATCAACAGTTACGGAATCACAACTTTTGCTCCAAACATTATTCGGGCTCTGTTTCAAGTTTCTGATTTGAATAATAAAGGGATTTCGAACCTTATGACTTCCGATTTTGAAGTTTATGAAGATGGCAAAAAAATATCATCCACAGAATCACTATTGAATATTTCAAAAAAGGAATCTAATTATTTTGTTTTCAACACGGTTTTAATGATTGATAATAGCACCAGCATTACAGACGATGACGGAAGTAATTTGGCAGAAATAAAAACTGCTGCTAAAAATTTTGTTGCAAGTATGTTTTCACAGCAAAGAATTGCAGTCTATGAGTTTTCCGGAACTGTAAATTTGTTGCTCGATTTCACTCCTGTTTCAGAATCAGCGAAAATTAATTCGGCTATCGATGGAATTCAAAAAGGTGCACGATCTACAGATTTATATGGTGCTGTCATTAAAGGAGCTTCAAGAATTAAACAATCAATGAACGCCGATTCTATTATCAGTGGTGCATTAGTTTTATTCACTGATGGTGATGATACTCAAAGTTCTCACACTTTAGATCAGGCTTTAAGTTCAGTAACAAACAAGAATGTTTATACAATCGGACTTGGAACAGATTTAAATCCTGAAATTATGTCACTGATTGGCAATAATG
>PFVB01000146.1:9861-10104 GCA_002790395.1 Ignavibacteriales bacterium CG_4_9_14_3_um_filter_34_10
AATTATGTCACTGATTGGCAATAATGGTTTTTACCCGATTGCAGATATAAATCAATTGACAACAACATTTTTATCCATTCAGCAGGAATTGAGTAATTTGTCGAATAGCTTTTACTGGATGGAATATCAAACTCCGAAGCGCGGAAATTTTAATCATTTACTGCAAGTTATAATTGTAAACAATCCAATAAATTCAATATTAGAAGGCACATTTAACAGTTCCAAATTTACTGATCCGAATCC
>PFVB01000032.1 GCA_002790395.1 Ignavibacteriales bacterium CG_4_9_14_3_um_filter_34_10
TAAAATTAAAATTGCAGCATCGGAGGCTTTGCAGTGCCCGACATTATTAATGAATGGCTACGGTGCTCATCGTATTGAAGGTATTGGTGATAAACATATTCCCTGGATTCATAATGTTAAAAACACTGATATGGTTTGTGCTATTGATGATGATAATCCAATGAGAATACTGCGATTGTTTAACGAACATGCCGGACATGATTTCCTGAAGCAATTAAAAGTTGACAGCAATGTTGTTGCCAAATTGCCTTACATGGGAATCTCATCAATCAGCAATATGCTTAGTGCAATCAAAATGGCAAAATATTTTGAGATGAATGAGAACGATGTAATCTTTACTGTGTTTACGGATTCTGCCGATATGTATTTATCTCGCTTATCTGAAATGAACGCTTCCGAAGGCAATTATAATATTAATCAGGCAGCCATTGACTGGAATTCAGCATTGAAAAATCAAAGCATTGATTATGTTAAAGAATTATCATACTACGATAAGAAGGCGATTCATAATTTAAAATATTTTACTTGGGTTGAACAGCAGGGGAAAGATGTTGAAGAATTAAATGCTCAATGGTATGATGAAAATTATTGGGAAGAAAGATTTTCTGTTGTTCCACAATGGGATGAGTTGATAAAAGAATTTAATAATAAAGTCGGCGTTAGTGTTTGACAATGAAGATTCTATCGAATGTCTTTGTTTGTACAAGTGGAAACAATCTTGAACTTGCAGATATTTCATTTGATGACAAAATTAAATCTGTAAGAAAAATAACAGAATTAACCTGGGATGATATTTCCACAAATGAAAAGAAACAAAGATTCATTTCTGAAATAGAATCAAAAAAACATCTTCAGCGAAAAGACACAATTTATGGTAATTATCTTCTTGCTATGCCGGGGGCAATTGATCCGCACGTGCATTTTGATACTCCCGGATTTGAGTTTCGTGAAGATATCGAGCATGCATCGATTGCAGCAGCATTTGGCGGGGTTACAACAATAATTGATATGCCTTGCACTTCTATTCCGCCTGTAACAAATCTTGAAAATTTCAACACAAAACTTCAAGCAATACGGAACCGAAGTTTAATTGATTTTGCTTTCTGGGGCGGAATCGGCGGAAACTGTTTTTTTGATTATAAAAAAAACATATTTGAATTGAGGGAAGCCGGAATTGCCGGTTTCAAAGTTTACACGATTTCCGGAATGAAAGAATTCAGTGACTTGACTTATGATCAGATTAAAAGTGTTGCAATAAATCTTGCCGAATATGGAAAACCAATGGCAGTCCATGCTGAAGATAAATTTATTGTTACTTCAATAATGAATGAACGGATTAAGCTGGGAAAAAATTCATGGCAGGATTATACTGAGTCAAGAAATACTAAAGCAGAAGTTTTTGCGATAAAAAAACTAATACAAATAGCTGAAGAAACAAAAGTAAAAATGCTTATTGTTCATTTGAGTTCCGGCGAGTCAATAAAATTGATTCAGCAGGCAATATCAAATGGAGTTGATATTTCTGCAGAGACCTGTCCGCATTATTTATATTTTACATCTGATGATTTTAACAAAACAGAAATCAGAAATTATTTAAAGTCGGCTCCGCCTGTAAAAGATAAATCTGATAAAAATCAACTGTGGAAAGCGTTATCAGAAAATCAAATGGCTTTTGTAAGCACTGATCATGCGGGTTGCAATCCTGATAACGAAAAAATCTCAGAAAATTTCTGGGAGGTTTACGGAGGCATTCCCGGAGTTGAACACCGTGTTCCATTTTTATTCAGTGAAGGATTTTTGAAAAAGAAAATCACACTTGAACAAACAATCAACTTGCTTTCAACGAATGCAGCAGAATATTTTAATCTTGGAATGAAGGGAAAACTTTCCGCAGGAAAAGATGCTGATATTACGCTGATTGATTTGTGGAATTATCAGATTGTTGATTCAAAAAAAATGCACAGCAAAGGTAAATACACACCATTTGAGAAAGTAAAATTTAACGTTGTGGTTGATAAAACTTTTCTTCGCGGTGAATTGATAATGGATTTAAAAAATAATTTTGTTGGCAAAATTGGAACAGGAAAGTATATCAAAAGTGAAAAGTGATTACAAGCAAATAATAAACGCATGGATTAGTCAGGTATCAGACTTAAAAGTTAAACCAATATTTGGTGATGTTCATTTTTCCAACGGAATAATCGAAAGAATTATCAAAAAAGATTTTACTGAGTATTCGGGAATAAAATTGCAAAAGGATAATTCTGTTTACAATGCTGGCGGCAGAGTTATTACTATTCCGAATATAAATTTTCACGATCATATTTATTCGCGACTTGCAAAAGGACTTAATATAAAGGGCGAAACAAATTCCCTCGAAAACATTTTATCTAATCTTTGGTGGAAACTCGATAAAATTTTAGACAAAGATATGATTGAAGCTTCTGCGAAAATGGCCGTTTCAGAATCAATTAAGAATGGCGTTACATATATTTTTGATCATCATTCTTCGCCTAATTGTATTTCAGGCAGTCTAACTTTACTTGCAAACGAAATTGAAAAAAACAATTTGCGCGCTGTTCTTTGCTTTGAATCTTCAGACAGAAACGGGAAAAAGAAATCAGACGAAGCAATAAAAGAGAATATTGATTTCTGCAATCAGATAAAAAACAACACAAACATAAAATCCATGTTTGGGCTTCACGCTTCATTTACACTGAATGATGACACACTAAGCCGGATTTCTGAATTTGTAAACAGAAATGATATTGGAATACATATTCATATTGATGAAGATAAAGCGGATTCAAAAATAAGCTTGGGCAAGTATCATGCAAAAGCAATTGACAGACTTATTAAATATAAACTGCTGAATGAAAAAACTATTCTTGCTCATGGTGTTCATTTAAGCAAATCTGATTTCAAAAAAATATCCCGATTCAACTCTGCAATTGCTGTGAATATTGAATCGAACATGAACAATTCTGTCGGAATACATTCTTTCAAAAACATTCCTGATGAAATAAAAATTGTTTGCGGCACAGACGGTATGCATGCAAATCCAACTGAAACAATTAAACTCATTTTTCTCGAACTTCGCCAGCAAGGATTTTCATTTGCCGATACATTTTCAAAAATTAAAAACATTTATTTTAATCAGATTGATTTTGCCAGAAGATATTTCCCTGATTTTCCTTTGCTGAATATTGGCGACAGAGCTGATTTTATTGTCTGGGATTATGTTCCGCCAACTCCATTGACTGAAAATAATTTCTGGGGACATTTTATTTACGGAATGCTAAACAGACAAGTCCAGTCAGTTTTTCAAACCGGAATTCCTTTAATGATTGATAAAAAATTGGTCGGAATTGATGAACAAAAAATCAATTTACAAATAAACAAACAAGGCACAAGACTCTTTAATAAATTTAATAAACAGAGGTAAAAATGAATATTGCTGAAAAAATACTTTCTCTTTCTAAGAAACATGAAAAATTAACTGCTGAAAATTTATCCAACATGATAAAACACCGGTCTCTGAGCACAAAAGAAGAAGGTGCTGCTACTGAATTGATGAATCAAATGGAAGCTGCAGGTTTTGATGAAGTCAGAAGAGATAAATTGGGAAACGTTATTGGAAGAATTGGCAATGGGAAAAAAGTACTTGCAATAGACGGGCATATTGATGTTGTAGATTTGGGAAATTTAAGCAATTGGAATTTTGATCCGCTTGGTGGCGAAATTAAAGACGGATTCGTTCACGGACGTGGAAGTGCTGATCAAAAAGGCGGACCTGTTGCTGCCGTTACCGCCGGAAAAATACTGAAAGAAATTGGTGTGCCTGAAGATTTGACTTTACTTGTCACAGGTACGGTAATGGAAGAGGATTGTGATGGTTTGTGCTGGAAATATTTGGTTGAAGAAGAAAAAATCAAACCGGATGCTGTGATTGTAACTGAGCCGACAAACCTCAATATTTATCGTGGTCATCGCGGCAGAATGGAAATAGAAGTTGAGTTTAACGGAATATCTTCGCATGGTTCTGCACCCGAACGTGGTAAGAATGCTATTTATATGGCTTCACGTGCTGTTTTAGAAATTGAAAAATTAAATGATAGACTTTTGTACGATGATTTCCTCGGCAAAGGAAGTGTTACTTTATCTGAATTTGTTTCATCAAGTCCATCGCTTTGTGCTGTTGCTGACTATGCAAAAATCCATTTGGACAGAAGATTAACATGGGGCGAGGACAAACAGCTTGCACTTTCACAAGTAGAAGAAATTGTAAAGGAATTTAATGGAAAAGTTATTTTGCTTGAATACAAAGAAAAAGGTTACACGGGATTTGAATACGGAATGCAGAAATACTATCCCACATGGAAACTGGAAGAAAGTCATCCGGTAATTCAAAAAGGAATTGAAACATATAAAAGTCTTTTTAACTCGGAGCCTGTAGTTGACAAATGGACTTTTTCAACAAACGGAGTAACGATAAATGGTTATTACGGAATACCGGTAATTGGCTTTGGACCCGGAAATGAAGTTCTTGCTCACGCACCGAATGAAAAAGTCCCAATAGATGACTTGGTGAAGGCTTCGACTTTTTACGCAGCTTATGCATATAATTTTTAATAAATCAAACGGAGATATAATGGACTTAAAAAAATTAAAAGGAAAACATTTTTTGACATGTGAAGACTGGTCAAAAGAAGAACTTGATATTGTTTTTCAGCGTGCCTTTGACTTGAAAAAACAATTCTATAATGAAGAACCTCATCTTTATCTTCCGCATAAAACTCTGTTCATGATTTTCTTTGAACAGTCAACACGAACACGGAATTCAATGGAAGCAGGCATGACACAGCTCGGCGGACATGCTCATGATTTGACAGCTGATAAAATGCAATTGTCACACGGAGAAACTGCGAAAGACACAGCTATCATTCTTTCACGAATGGGGCACGGAATTGCTTCACGAAATTGTTTTTACGGAATCGGTGCAGAATATCTTTCTGAAATGGCAAAGTACTCAACAAAACCTGTGATGTCTTTGCAGGATGATATTTATCATCCATTTCAGGCACTTGCAGATATGCAAACGATATTTGAGCATTTTGACAAAAATCCAAAGGGACTTAAAGTAACGATTTCATGGGCTTATGCTGATACTCACTCAAAACCTTTATCAGTTCCACAAAGTCAAATATTACTTTTTCCACGTTACGGAATTGATGTAACGGTTGCTCATCCGAAGGAATTTCCGCTGAGTAAAAACATTTGTGAGAAAGCAATGAAAAACGCTGAAGCCGGCGGAGGAAGCATTAAATTTACAAACAACATGGACGAAGCTTTTGAAGGTGCACAAATTGTTATTCCCAAAAACTGGGGAGGATTTGGTGCTTACGGTGTTCAGGAATATTTGGATAATGAAACTGAATGCAAAAAAGAAATGAAAGGAAGTCTCGAGAAATATCACAATTGGATTTGTGATGACAAGAAAATCAAACTTGCAGATAAAAATGTAAAATTGATGCACGCTCTTCCTGCGGACAGAAACCATGAGGTGACAGATGAGATTCTTGATAACCCAAATATTTCAATAGTATTTGATGAAGCCGAAAACAGGCTGCACACAGCAAAATCAATTATGTCATTAACAATGTAAACGGAATGTCATTGAAATATTTTTATAAATGTTCAAACTGTGCAAAAGAATTTTCTGCTGATGTAATAGAAGAAAATTTAATTTATCTTTGTCCTTCCTGCGGCAAATCTGAAAAGAATATGCCGCTCGAAGGAGTTTTGAATATTGTTTATGATTATGATTTTTTAAAAAAGAAAATAAGCAGAAATAATTTTTTGAAATATTCTCCCGGTAATATTTCTGATTATGCAGATCTTCTCCCGTTTTATGCTGAAAATAACACCGGCAAAATCAATAATATTTCTGCTGCAGAACTAAAGCAAGTTTGTCTCTCTTCGAATTCTATGATTCAAAAAACATTTGAAGACAGAAATATTTGTTTTCTTGATGAAACGAAAAATCCGACTTATTCCTATAAAGACAGAGCCTCTGTTCCGGTTGCAATCAAAGCAAAACAAATGGGAATCAATTCGATTTCTGCTGCTTCAACCGGAAATGCGGGTTCGTCAATTGCCGGAGTTTGCGCAATGCTTGGGATGAAATCAAAAATATTTGTGCCTAAAAATATTCCTGAAGCTAAGCGAATTCAGATACAATCCTTTGGTGCAGAAATCTTTGTTGTTGATGGTGATTATGATTTGGCTTTTGATTTATGTCTTGAAGTATCAAAAGAAAAGAAATGGTACAACCGAAACACTGCATATAATCCAATAACGATTGACGGGAAAAAAACTTCTGTATTTGATATTTTCATTCAGCTTGAAGGAAACATTCCCGACATAATTTTTGTGCCTACCGGAGACGGCGTGATTATCAGCGGAATTCACAAAGGATTTGTTGAACTTCAAAAACTTGGTTTCATTGAAAAACTACCGCAGTTATTTGCTGTTCAGGCAGAAGGAAGCAGTGCTATTGTTGATTATTTTTATGAAAGAAAATTTATTTACAAGTCCGCACATACAATTGCTGACAGCATTTCTGCCGGAGCTCCGCGTAATTTATACATGGCTGTGAAATCGATTGATGAATCGAACGGAAGTGCAGTTAAAGTTTCAGACGAAGAAATATTAACAAGTCAAAAAGTGCTTGCGACAAACTTTGGATTTATAGTTGAACCTTCATGTGCTGCAGCATTTGCTGGTTTTGAGAAAATTAAAAAAAAATTATCAAGTGACGTTTCAGTACTGATTTTATTGACCGGAAGTGGGCTGAAAGATTTTGCCGCTTTGAAAAAATGGAATGCTGAACCCATTATTCGGTCAGCAGACGAAATCAGAAATCTTTTAATTGATAAATGATGAAGAATCAATTAACCGGATTGATTATTGCGGCTGGATTATCAGGAAGAATGGATTCATTTAAACCACTTCTTGAAATTAACCGCAAATCTTTTATTCAAATTATTGCTGAAAAACTTCTCTTTGTCTGCAATGAAGTTATCATTGTTACCGGTTTTAATTCAGCCAAAATTATTGATGAACTTCGAAAAAAATACTTGTCAGACAAATGCAGAGTTGTATTTAACAAAGATTATGAGAAAGGAATGTTTTCATCGCTGAAGTGTGGATTAAACAATTCAAACTCAAGTTGGTATCTTTATCATTTTATTGATCAGCCCTCTTTAGAAAATGATTTTTATCTTGATTTTTCAAAACAAATATCGGTCAAGTATAATTGGATTCAGCCTGTAAACAAAGGGCGAAAAGGACATCCGATTTTATTTGACAGATTTGTTTCTTCGATGATTGCTTCTGCTGATGACACAGTTAATCTTCGGGATATCTCTCGGAATAAGGATATTAAAAAATACTATTGGGAATATAACTCTGGTAATATTTTTGAAGATATTGACAAACCTGATGATTATCAGAGAATAAAATTTATTTAATCAAAACATACGGAGTTTGTTATGAAAAAATATTTAATTCTTTCTTTACTGTTTTCGGCTTTGACAATCAACTCGCAAAACTGGCAGAAAATAGATTCGGTGTTTAATGTCTCTGGAGTTGGAGTAAAAAGTTTTTCCGCTCCGGTTTTTGCTGATTTAAATAATGACGGCAATCTTGATTTACTGCTTGGCAATATTGATGATGAAGCCGATTTTTTCTGGAATAAATCTCATTCTTTTCCAAGTTCATTTTATAAAGATCCTGATGTTTTAGCATATATATATTCAGACAATTCCTTACCAAAGAATTCGGATTATCCTGTCTTTGCTGATTTGGACGGAGACGGAATCACAGATTTAGTAATCGGGGGATATAATGGTTTGTTGTATTATAAAAATGCCGGAACTATTTCAGAGCCTGATTTTATGGAAGGTGATACAATTTTTAATTATGTAAATACACAAATTGGAACAGATGCAAAACCGGCTTTTGTTGATATTGATAATGATGGCGATCTTGATTTGTTTGTTGGCATCGGTGAATCTCTGTTTGGCGGACCGACTGCAGGAATTACAATCTCATTCAGAAATACCGGCACAATAAAAAAGCCTGTCTTCACGCTTGATAATTCGCTTTCCTCAGGCATCGCAGATATTGGTCTGAATGCTTATCCTACTTTTGCTGATCTTGATAATGACGGAGATTATGATTTGCTTTTTGGAAGAGATTTGCAATCTTTGGTTTATTATAAAAATACAGGCACCAAAGAAAATCCTACATGGACAACTTCTTCAGCTTTGTTTTCATCAGTGGAAACAAAAACATATTGGAAACAACCTGTGTTTGTGGATCTTGATTATGATAATGACTTTGACCTTGTTTATGGTACTGCAGACGGAATTTTATATGTTTACAGAAATGTGGGAACTCCTTCTACACCTTCGTTTCAATATTATGCGGACTACTTTAAGATTACCAAGCTCAACGGAAACGGTGCCAGTGTTTCACTTGCTGATTTTGATAATGACGGAGATCAAGATTTACTCAGCGGTATTTGGACAGGCAAATTTATATACTTCAGAAATGACGGAACAAAAGAAATTCCAAAGTTTAATAACGTGACATCTGCTTTTTCAAATTTTTCAGTTGGTACATACAGCACTCCTGTTTTTGTTGATATTGATTTTGATAATGATTTTGATATTGTTTCAGGAGCATTTAATGGACAAGTGTTTCTATACATAAACAACAATGGAACGTTTAGTCAAAATACAAATATGTTCAGTTCTATTGATGTTGGTTATTCAAGCATTCCGTCGTTTGCTGACTTGGATAACGATGGCGACCTTGATTTGCTAGTCGGTGCTGAAACCGGTTCATCGGTAAAATATTTCACAAATGACGGCAACAATAACTTTGAAGAAAACACAACGATGTTTTCAGGAGTTGACTTTCCTGATTATGGAAGACCTGTTTTAGCTGATGTTGATAACGACAATGATTTTGATTTGGTAATCGGTGATGGCTGGGGAAAAGTGTATTTCTATCGCAACGATGGGAATGAAACATCTCCGGTGTGGGTTCGGAATGATAATTTATTTGAAGGAATTGAATCCAAGCAACATACGCATCCCGGGTTTGCCGATCTGGATGGCGATACCAGAAAAGATATGATCATCGGTGAGTATGATGGAAATTTTACTTTTTATAAAAATTTATTTTCTCCAACTTCAGTTGAGGAAAAAAACACTACGACTTTTCCTCATGATTTTTATCTTTCGCAAAATTATCCCAATCCATTCAATCCAAGCACAACGATAAGTTTTGCAATTCCATCGTCATCCTTCGACTTCGCTCAGGATGACATACATGTATCACTCAAAGTTTACGACATTCTCGGTAGGGAAGTAGCAACGTTAGTTAATGAAAATAACCCTTCGGGAGTGTATAATGTACAATGTATAATGAATAATGCAAGTTCCGGGATTTATTTTTATACTTTGAAAGCAGGAAGTTTTTCTGAAACGAAGAAGATGCTCCTCCTTCGCTGAAGTTACGGAGG
>PFVB01000018.1:0-6258 GCA_002790395.1 Ignavibacteriales bacterium CG_4_9_14_3_um_filter_34_10
AGATAGTTAGTGAGATAAAACCTAAATTGATGTTTCTTACTTGAGAACGGACATTTGGGAGACAAAAAACAATTTCTCTTCTGCGTGATTTTTATAGAATGAATCAAAATAATTTCGTAACGCGAAAATCATTTGATGATTATTTTTCTAAAAAAATGAATAACGGTTATTCTGAATTAACAGACATTTTTTATAATGACGAAATAATGGATAATAGAATTAGATCATTGAAACAAATATCAAAAAACAAGTATGAGATCAGAGTTGAAAAAAATATTAATGCTTCCATCCCTTTAGAAATCAGTGTACATACAGAAAATGGCATTCAAAATTTAATTTGGTATGATAGCAAAAAAGTAAGTTCAATCATTTTCATCTCAGATGCAAAAGTCTATGCAGCTGAAATTGATCCCAAAAGAAAATATATCTCTGATATTAATTTCTCGAATAATTCATACGTAGTAAATGAGCAGTATTGGGGAGCATTTTCAATTGTATTGCGAACTTACTTCTGGATTCAAAATGCTCTATTGATCATGGGAAGTATCGGATGAATATAAAAAAGATTATTTCTTACGGATTCAGAAGTACATTAAAAAATTTCAAGTTTCTGATATTACTTTGGATTACAAATATGGCAATGTCCATCATCGTTGTGATTCCGATTTATGCTTTATTGATTGATAATCTTCAACATTCGCTTATGTCTGATAAATTGGCTATGCAGTTTGATTTGCTTTGGTACATGCAATTTATGTCGCTCTACAAAAACACCATTGGGCATTTACCATTGCTTTTATATGGAATTGTAGGAATATATATTATTGTTCAAACTTTTTATTCGGGTGGATTAATAAGTGTTTTTAATATACCTCAGAAGGATCACATTTCAGATTTTTTTTATGGTGGTGTAAAATATTGGCTTCGATTTTCTAAAGTTTTATCACTTACTTTAATGTTGGTTGTGCTTGCCTTTACAATTAATAATTTATTGGGTGATTTGCTTGCGTGGATTTTCCGTGAACGCGATTTTCAGCTTGCAGAGTTTATTTTTAGATCATTAAGATATGTATTGTTGATATTCCTCATCGGGATAGTAATGCTGATTTCCGAATATTCTAAAGTTGTCATTGGTGTTGAAGACAGTTCAAAAGTACTAAGGAGTATTTTTGATGCAGTTATATTTATTAAACAAAATTTTATTCTGGCCTTTATTGTATTTCTTGTCATTTCAATTTTTGGAGCAATCGGTGCAATAGTGTATAACATTATTGATATCTTTGTCCCGGGAGAACCATTTGCTTTCTTATTTATAACCTTTATTCTTCAACAAATCTTGATTATTTTTCGGTTGTTCATTAGAATGTTATTTATTTCGACAGAAGTAAATATTTTCAAGGACATTTCGGCAAAATTTATAGAAGCGGAAGTTAAAGAATCAAATGTTGGAGTTAAATAATGGCAATATTACCAATCACCATTTATGGTGACAAAATATTAAAAGAAAAAACAAAATCAGTTAATAATGTTGATGGTAATACAATTGAACTGTTGCAAAATATGTTCGAAACAATGCATAATGCAAATGGAATCGGACTTGCGGCAAATCAAGTTGGAATTGATAAATCAATATTTATTGTGGATTTAAGTTTATCCGAAGGTTATGAAAAATATAAACCAATAGTTTTTATCAATCCGAAAATAACGCTTTATTCCGATGAGAAAAGTGTAATTGAAGAAGGTTGTTTAAGCCTTCCGAATTTACGTGCGGATGTCGAGAGAGCCAGTGAAATAAAAATTCAATATCTTGATACTGACGAAAACATTCAGGAATTGGAAGCATCTGAATTATTAGCTCGTGTAATACTTCATGAATATGATCATTTGCTCGGTAAAATGATCCCGGATAGAGTTGGTGATGATATCAAGCAAAAATTAAAAAATGAATTGGCCAGCATAAAAGAAAGAAAAGTAAAAATTGATTACCCAATTACAACTAACAAAAAACTTTAAAAATGAATATTGTTTTTTTTGGCACACCTGATTTTTCAGTTATTTGCCTCAGGAAATTATTGCTGTCACGTCATAACATTTCTTGTGTAGTCACAACTCCTGATAAAGAAAGAGGAAGGGGTAGAAACCTTTCTTTTACCGCAGTAAAAAGTTTTGCGATCAAAAACAATTTATCTGTTCTTCAGCCTGAAAAACTGAATGATGAAACGTTTATTCAACAATTAAGAAATCTCAATGCTGACTTGTTTATTGTAGTAGCTTTTCGAATTTTACCGGTGTCGGTTTTTACTATTCCAAAACTTGGAACGTTTAATTTACACGGCTCGCTTTTGCCAAAATACCGTGGAGCCGCTCCAATTCAATGGGCTCTAATTAATGGTGAGCCAGAAACAGGTGTCACAACATTCTTTTTGAAAGATAAAGTTGATACTGGAAACATTATTCTTCAGGAAAAAATTGAAATATTTAGTGATGATAATTTTGAATTATTGCATGATAGAATGGCTGAAACAGGAAGTGATTTGATCTTGAAAACAATTGATTTTATTGAAGAAGGAAATGTGAAAGTGACTGAACAAACAAATTCAGAAGCAACACCGGCACCAAAAATTACTCATCAAATTTCTCGGATTGACTGGAAAAAGTCTGCTATCGAAATTCATAATTTAGTCCGAGGATTATCTCCATATCCGGGAGCGTTTATTCTGTTTAAAGAAAAACAGTATAAAATATATCGTACCCATATAATTAAATCAAAAGAGGAAATAGGACCGATTTTGTTGCTTGATTCAAGTGTCGACAAAAATGGAATAAAAGTTTATTCTTCAAAAAAGAATATATACTTTGAAACGGGTAATGGGATTATTGAAATTTTGGAAATTCAACCGGAAGGAAGAAAAAGAATGTCCGCTGAAGAATTTTTACGCGGTTATAAATTTTGACAACAGGAGAGTAAATGGGATTTTCAACAGACGCAATTCATGCGGGACAAACACCGGATAAAGCGACAAATGCAGTAATTCCACCGATTTATATGACCTATACATATGCACAGGAAGAATTTGGAGGAAATCAGGAATACCATTACGGCAGGTCACAAAATATGACGCGTAATATTCTCGAACAAAATATTGCAGTTCTCGAAGATGGTAAATATGCACTCGCTTTTTCTTCCGGCGTTGCAGCTATTCATTCATTGACGGGAATTCTGAAAAGCGGTGATCATGTAATTGTTTCTGACAATGTTTATGGTGGTACGTACAGACTCTTTGATAAATCACTTTCTCAATTTGGTATAACTTTTTCTTGGATTGATTTTGATGATTTGCTGTCAGTTGAAAAAGCAATTACTCTTCAAACCAAAATATTGTTTATAGAAACTCCGACAAATCCTTTGCTAAATTTAATTGATATTAACAGAGTTTCTGAATTAGCTCATAAACACAATTTACTTTGCGTTGTTGATAATACTTTTATGACACCATTTTTTCAGAAGCCACTTAATCTTGGTGCTGATGTAGTCATTCATAGTTCAACAAAATATTTGAACGGACACAGCGACGTTATTGGCGGGTTGGTGGTTATGAATGACAAAGTAGTATTCGATAAAATTAAATTTGTACAAAATTCAATTGGTGCAATTCCATCTCCATTTGATTGCTGGCTTGTTTTAAGATCAATTAAAACACTTGCAGTGCGAATGAAACAGCATAATAAAAACGCATTGCAAATAGCAAAGATTCTTTCTTCAAACAAAAACATCAAAAAAATAATTTACCCAGGTCTTGAAACACATCCACAGCATGAACTTGCTAAAGAACAAATGACCGGATTTGGCGGCATAATCACAATCGAGTTAAATGATTTTGAAAAAACCAAAAGTTTCTTGAATAAATTAAAAATATTTACTTTGGCAGAAAGCCTTGGCGGTGTGGAAAGTTTAGTTAATCATTCCGCTACAATGACACATGCTTCATTAAGCAATGAAGGCAGGCTAAAAATAGGAATAACAGATAGTTTAATTAGGATTTCAGTTGGTATTGAGGATGTTGAAGATTTAATTCAGGATTTAAATCAAGCATTAAAATAAATCAGGAGTCAATATGAGCGAGGAAAAGAAAAACAATAAGTTTGATGAAACAAAATATTCTATGGATACGCGTATAATCTACGGGAAAAATATTTCAACTAAATGGGACTATTCGCATCATGTAACCGCACCAATTTCTTCTTCAACGACATTTAGATTAGATTCAGTAGAAAGAGGTGCTCATGGTTTTGAAAGATTTGCCAACACAAAAGTTTTTGGGGAAGAAACCCCAATCTTCATTTACGATCGATTAGGTGAGCCGAATAAGGATTTATTGGAAGAAAATTTAGCTTATGTTGAAAATGGCGAAATGGCAGTTACCTTTGCAACCGGAATGGGAGCGATATCGGCTGCATTGGGAATCTGCGTCGGAGCCGGAGATGAAATTATAGCTCATCATACTTTATATGGTTGTACAATTTCTTTGTTAAATAATTGGTATCCCCGATATAATATCAATGTAAAATATATTGACCTGACAAATGCAGACAACTTGATCGGTGCATTAACTGATAAAACAAAAGTCGTTTATTTTGAATCTCCCGCAAATCCGAATTTGGATATAATTGATATTAAGAAAA
Organism: Ignavibacteriales bacterium CG_4_9_14_3_um_filter_34_10; assembly: GCA_002790395.1. Classification (GTDB taxonomy): domain Bacteria; phylum Bacteroidota; class Ignavibacteria; order Ignavibacteriales; family Melioribacteraceae; genus UM-FILTER-34-10. The sequence continues at coordinate 4,684 of PFVB01000018.1, forward strand.
TTGTAAAAATCATTTCTGATTTCAATTCATCGAGAGATGAAGAACATCAAGTATTATCAATATTAGATAACACTTTTTCAACACCATTTTGCCAAAGACCTATTGAGTTTGGAGTTGATTTTGTTGTGCATTCTCTTACAAAAGGGATTGGTGGTTTTGGTACTGACATGGGCGGAGCAGTGATTGGGAAAAGAAAGTATAAAGATATTTTGCTTTTGTACAGAAAGGATTTCGGTGCAGTCTTAAGTCCAAAGAGTGCTTGGGCAATTTTGACTTATGGTCTTCCAACATTATCTCTGCGGACAAGAAATCAAATTCAATCAGCAAAAAAAATTGCAAATTATTTGAACGTTCACCCTGCAATTGAATTTGTTAATTATCCGGGGTTGTCAAATTACAAATATTATGAAGTAGCAAAAAAACAAATGGTTGATTTCAATGGCGAGTTTTCTCCAGGCACACTTATATATTTTGTTTTGAAAGGCAAAAACCCGGCTGCATCAAAAGAGAATGGAAGTAAATTCATGGATTATATTGCGGATAAAGCTTACACTATGAATTTAGCCGTAAGTTTAGGACATACGAGAACTTTAATTGAGCATCCTGCTTCGATGACTCATTCTGTTGTGCCTCCGGAAAAATTAAACGAACGTGGAATAGATGCCGGTGGGGTCAGGCTTGCAATCGGACTTGAAAATGTTGACGATATTATAAAAGATTTGGACGAAGCGTTAAAAATTATTCTGTAAGTGAACATTCTTGATGTACATTTGCAATCAAATTTTTAATTCTTGAACTATTAGGATGTTAATGATTCTGAAGTCTTTTCTATTTTCACAGTTTGATGACTTGGTTTTTGGTTTTTCTACTAAACTGTTCTCTTTTAATGATTCTCCTTTTTTCTCAAATTTGTCTTTCGAGATTGGTGATGATAGAGAGAAAGTTGTCAGGAACCGTAATAAATTTTCTGATAATCTTAGTGTTGACGTAAAAAATATTGCTTATCAACATCAAATCCACTCTGATATTATTAATTATGTTTCTAAGCCCGAATTTATTGGTGATTCTGATGCAATGATAACAGATAAATTTAATCTTGGATTAGCCGTCGGTTCTGCTGACTGCACTACTGTTTTTATTTTTGACCCTGTTAAAAAAGTAATTGCTGCAATTCACTCAGGCTGGAAAGGAACTCAAAAAAGAATTTCGGAAAAGACAATATTGAAAATGCAAAACGATTTTCATACAAATCCGGGTGATTGTTATGCATATATCGCTCCAGCAATTACTCAGCGAAATTATGAAGTAGGAAGCGAAGTAAAAGCTTTGTTTGATGAAAAGTATATCACAAATCTGAACAGCAAGTTTTATCTGGATGTTTCAAGAGCTAATTATGATATGCTTCGAAACTGTGGAGTTAATAAATCTAAAATACAATTATCAATTCTTTGTTCTTATCAGAATAAAAATTTATTTCATTCTTACAGACGAGATAAAGATAATTCGGGAAGAGCATGGGGTATGATTATGATGGTAAGAAATGAGTGAAAAATTTAAAATAGTAATTGGATATGT
>PFVB01000018.1:6510-7058 GCA_002790395.1 Ignavibacteriales bacterium CG_4_9_14_3_um_filter_34_10
AGCTTCTGTGATTTTTGCAATCTTTCCTTTCATGGTAATGTTTTTTTCAAAGCTTGCTTTGAAGTCTGAAATTATTGACAGAAATAAATTTATTGGAGTTATCTCCGGCTTTATAGGAATTTATTTGATCTTTTCGGATGATTTATCCTTCGATTTTTCTAATTACTTGTGGGGAATGTTAGCAGTGTTAGGAAGTGCAACTTTACAGGCATTTTCAGCAGTGGCGATTAAAAAATACGGAAAACATTTAAATCCTATTTCGATGAATTTTCTTCCTGTAACAATCGGAGGAATTTTGCTTTTGGCTTCGGGTGTTTTATTTGAAGATTTATCCAAAATTAAAATTGACGGAAAAGCAGTTGCTTCAATTTTATATCTCGCACTATTTGGAACTCTTATTACTTTTACAATTTATTATTGGTTATTAAAAAAAATTAATATTGTAATTCTATCATTAAGTTCATTTATCACTCCGATAATAGCTGTGTTTCTCGGTTGGCTTCTTTTGAATGAAAGCTTGCAGAAAAATGATATTTATGGAAGTTTAT
>PFVB01000018.1:7090-9692 GCA_002790395.1 Ignavibacteriales bacterium CG_4_9_14_3_um_filter_34_10
AGCGGATTAAAAAAATATTTTACTGAAACAATGAAGGTTAAACGATGGGAATAATTAGGATTAAGAATGCTGTTTTTTATGCATATCATGGGGCTCTTGAAGAAGAACAAAGTATTGGTGGAAAATATGAATGCGATGTTGAAATAGAAACTGATTTTTCGGAAGCTGTGAATAAAGATAATTTAAAGTTGACGATCAATTATTACAATGTTTACAAGTTCATATCAAGAATTGTTCAAGAAAAAAAATATTACCTGATTGAAACTCTTACTAATGTGATTGCTGATGAATTACTTCAAAATTTCAACCAGATTATTTCAATAAAGGTATGTTTAAGAAAGCGAAGCGTTCCAATAGGCGGTGTGATTGATTATGTTGAAGTCGAAGTGAATAAAAAAAATGAAAAATAAAATCTATCTTGCGCTTGGTTCCAATAAATCTGACAGAATTGATTTTATTCATCAAGCGATTAACCGGTTAAAAATGGAACTTGATATTGTAATAACGAAAATCTCCTCGATCTATTATACAAAACCATTCGGGTATAGAGAACAGGAGAATTTTGTAAATCTAGTGGTTTTACTTGAGACAGAAATCGATCTTGATTCTTTCTATTTATTAACGAAAAAAATTGAAATGGAAATCGGTAGAACAAAATCAATTAAATGGGGACCGAGGGAAATTGATCTTGACATACTTTTATTCAATGATTTGATTTTGCAATCAGAACATCTAACTATTCCTCATAAAGAAATTGAAAATCGCGATTTTTTTCTTGTCCCTCTCATTGAAATTGAGCCGGATATTATTAATCCACGAAACAAAAATTTCTTTAAGGAACACTTAAATTCTTTACAAGAAAATTATATATTAGCAAAAGAAATTTTTAATACTAATCAAAAAGGTTGATTTAATTTGTCGGAAGTAAGATATATTGCTGTTGAAGGTGTAATTGGTGTTGGGAAATCTTCTTTGGCACAAAAAATAGCAAAAAAATTGGATTGCACATTGATTACAGAAGAGTTTGAATCTAATCCGTTTCTTGAAAAATTTTATGATGATTCGAAGCGGTTTGCATTTCAAACACAAATGTTTTTTTTAGTAAATAGATTTAAGCAGCAGCAAAATTTTCAACAGGATGATCTTTTCTCCAAGTATATCGTTTCTGATTATATATTCGAAAAAGATCAAATTTTTGCTTACCTGAACTTATCTAAAGAAGAATTAAACTTATATGAAAATATTTTCCCTTTACTGCAGCGTGAATTGAGAAAACCAGATTTAGTTATTTTCCTTCAATCTTCGGTAGATCGATTACTATTTAATATTAAAAAACGCGGCAGGAAAATCGAAAGAAATATCACACGAAGCTATTTGACTCAACTAAGTGAAGCATATAACGACTTCTTTTTTAAATATAGCAGTTCGCCACTTTTGATAGTAAATACTACGGATATTGATTTTGTAAATCGTCAGAAAGATTTTGATGCTCTCTGTGAGCAAATATTTCGAGAAGACCGCGGATTTATTGAATATTTCAATCCTGTAGTTGGGTAATCATGTTTTTTCGTTTAATTATTTATACTGTAATTTTTTATTTCTTTTATTCAATTATAAAAAAAATTATGATGTTCCTAAAATCAAATTCCGATAGCTCAGATATTAATACGAATTACAACCGTAATCATATTAAGAAATCCAAAAAACGTGATATTGTAGATGCCGATTTTGAAGAGATCAAAGATAAAAAACAATAAAATTATTTAATTATTTATACAGAGGACAATGAAACCAGAAGTTTATATTAGTGATCTTGCCAGTTATGTGGGACAAGTGGTAACCCTTCGGGGATGGTTGTACAACAAAAGATCAAGCGGTAAAGTCAAATTCCTTATACTTCGCGATGGTTCAGGATATTTGCAATGCGTGGTTTTTAAAGGCAATGTAAGTGAGGATAAATTTTCTTTAGCAGAAACATTTGGACAAGAAGCATCTTTCGAAGTTACAGGTAAAATAAAAGTCGAACCTCGTGCAGTTGGCGGTTATGAAATGGATGTAACTGATGTAAATTTGATTTCCAATTCAGTGGATTTCCCGATTACACCAAAAGAACATGGCATAGAATTTTTAATAGATAACCGACATTTGTGGCTGCGTTCAAAGAGACAAGTTGCAATTATGAAAATTAGACATCGAATTGTAAAAGCTATCCGTGATTTTTTTGATCAGAAAGGTTTTGTGTTATTCGATCCTCCAATTATTACTCCAAATGCCTGTGAAGGAACATCAACTTTATTTGAATTTGATTACTTTGATTTGGGTAAAGCATATTTAACCCAGTCGGGACAACTTTATGCTGAAGCCGGAGCAATGGCTTTTGGAAAAGTTTATACTTTTGGTCCAACTTTCCGTGCGGAGAAATCCAAGACAAGAAGACATCTTACTGAGTTTTGGATGGTTGAACCGGAAATGGCTTTTTATAATTTAGACGATGATATGGATTTGGCAGAAGAGTTTCTTGAATACATTGTTCAATCAGTTTTGAACGACAAGAAAGAAGAACTAATTGTTCTTGAAAGGGATTTAACTAAATTGGAATGTA
>PFVB01000051.1 GCA_002790395.1 Ignavibacteriales bacterium CG_4_9_14_3_um_filter_34_10
ATAACTATTTGTTGCATGAAACAGAGTTCTTTCAAGAATTGCAGTTGATAAATCTGCAAATGCCCCGGCGTTTTGATAGAACTTTACTTCATAAGAAATTATTTTTAGTTCAGCATTTATACCAATCTTAAAATCTGCTGAATACGGATGTCGTTTCCCTGTAAACCTGAGATCTTCATGGCGATTTAAAATTAATTTTACCGGTTTTTGCAACTTGTAAGCAGCAAAAGCTGAAATAGTTGCCCATGCTGTTGCCTGATCTTCTTTTCCGCCAAATCCACCACCAAGCCGTAAAACATCAACCTCAACATTATTCATGCTTAAACCTAAAACACGCGAAATTGTTTTTTGGACTGCAGTAGGACTTTGCGTTGATGAATAAATTTTTAATGATTTGTTTTCGATGGGCATTGCCAGTGCGGCTTGTGTTTCGAGATAGAGATGTTCCTGTCCTCCGATTTCAACTTTGTCCTCAACAATATATTTGCAATTATCAAAGCCTTCATGTGTATTACCCATTGAAAAAATAACCGGAGGAATAATTAATAATCCTCTTTTTGCAGCTTCTCTCGGATTAGTAATTACAGGAAGTTCTTCGTAAGATATTTTAATTTTTGATTTTGCTTTATCGGCATTCAATTGATTATCCGCAACAACAATAGCAATTGGTTCACCAATATATTCCACTTCATCTTCAGCTAATAAATGTTCATCCTGAATAATATTTCCGATTTGATTTTTACCCGGAATATCTTTGAATGTGAGTACGGCTTTAACTCCCTCAGAAGAAGATGTGTCATCAATTGAAATGGACTTTATCTTTGCGTGAGCCACAGCAGAAAAAAATACCGAGGCATATAAAGTCCCTTCGGGAACCGGCATATCATCAATAAAAATCGACTCGCCTCGAACATGTTTAATTATATCAGGATTCATTTTATTAAATCCTCCATAGAAATCAATTCCGGGAATAATTCCAAAAAGTGAGCCTTGATCAACTGAAATAAAAGCAATCGTTTGTAATCGGCAGAACCTCTCACATCAGAAATAGGATTGCTTTCACTTTCTAAAATTGATTTGACATCACCGAAATTTATTTGTGAAATATTTTTATCTGAGAAATACTCGGATGTTTTTTTTAATAAAAGAGGAACGGGGGCAACTCCTCCCGCAGAAATTTGTGCAGTAATTATTTTATCAGCATTATAAATAAAAAATGCTGCCGAATTTACGCTTGCTATATCCAGAAATTTTCGTTTTGAAACTTTTTCGAAATTGATTTTATAATTCATTTTCGGAATTTCAAAAATAATTTCTTCTATATATTCATCTTCCTCTTTTGCTAATTTTTTATAGCCAATATGGAAATCTTTGAGATCGATAATTCTTTTTGCATAAGAATTTGATAACACCAATTTTGCATTTAGTGCAAGCAAAATGATTGTCAGATCGCCAATCGGCGAAGCATTAGCAATATTGCCAGCAATTGTTGCGGTATTTCGAATCGGTAAAGATGCGATTAGATCAAGTGGTTTAATCCGCTCACCAAACAGACTTTTTATTATTTCGGATTCCTTAAATTCTTCGAATGAAGTAAAACCGCCTATATGAATTGAGTTATCTTTTTTCCGGATAGAATTTAGTTTTTTTTCTTGAAGGAAATTCAGATCATATTCAAGTAATTCTTGTGCTTTTTGAACAAACAAATCAGTTCCTCCAGAAATATAATTTTTCCATTCAGAATTATCAGACTCCTTTGCGGCTGATTCCAGTTTAGCTAAATCATTTGGAATATCCTTAAAATATATTGGAAGTACATTACTCTCGATTAAAAAGTCAAGCCGATTTTGTTCAGACTGAGGTTTAATGTTTCTGATAATATTGGTTAAGGCTCTTTTTATCGAACCATATCCTGTGCATCGGCAAATATTTCCATCCAATGATTTTAATGCACTTTCAAGATTATAATTTTCATTATTAATTAAAAATCCAGTCGTTGCAATTATAAATCCTGGGGTACAAAACCCGCATTGAGCAGCTTCATTTTCTGCAAACGCATTTTGCTGAAAATTTAGTTTTGTTTGGTTCAATCCTTCGATTGTCACAATGTGTTTGTTTGTACAATTTCCTAATGGGTAAATGCATGAATTAATGGTTTTATAAAATATTTTGCCCTCGATTAATTCGCCTGATAGAACAGAACAAGCCCCACAGTCACCTTCTCTGCAAACTTCTTTAGTGCCGGGTAAATGTTTTATCTTCCTGATAAAATCAAGCAGTGTTGAATTCGGATTAACATCAATATTGATTCGTTCATCATTTAAGATGAATTTTATTTCTTTAGTCATTTTGTTTTATTCTTTCTGTCCATACAAAAAATACATAAAAAATATTTCAAAATAAATAACTGTAACCCAGATAAATCAATTATTGAAATGAACTATAACAGCGTGATTATTGTTTTGTGTTTATTTGAAAGGAGAAAGTATGAAGTTGATCAGAAAAAATATATTTGTTTTATCAGTAATGATCTTGTTTTCTTTTGCTATTTATATTTATGGATTCAGCGGAGGCATTACTGGACAGACGAAAAAGAATGGGAACGGATGTACTTGTCATGGAAGTTTTTCTTCAAGTGTTACTGTAATTTTAAATGGACCCGAAACAATGGACGTTGGAACAACCGCAGATTTTTCAGTAATGATTTCTGGAGGACCATTGGTTGCTGGAGGCACAAATATTTCCGCTTCTGCAGGAACTTTGACACCGGGACCCGGACTTCAGATTTTAGCAGGTGAATTAACACACCAACAACCGAAATCCCCCGAGAATGGACAAGTAGCATTCACATTCAATTACACTGCCCCGGCATCTGAAGGTGTGGTAACATTATTTGCAAATGGAAACAGCGTTAATCTTAATGGGACAAACGTCGGAGATTTATGGAATTTTGCACCTAATAAAGTTATTCAAATTCAAAATCCAACAATTGTTGAGAACGAAAATATTCCGCAAACTTTTGTTCTTAATCAAAATTATCCAAACCCTTTTAATCCATCAACAACAATTTCATACGCTCTTTCTGAAGGAACTCATGTGAAACTTGAAATCTATGATGTGCTTGGAAATGTTGTTAAATCATTAGCTGATGCATATCAAGCTTCCGGAAACTATGACTATCAGTTTTCTGCATCTGAGTTAAATTTATCATCTGGTATTTATTATTACAAAATAGTCGCCGGAAATTTTTCCGACATCAAGAAAATGATTTTAATAAAATGATAATATTACCTTTATAGCAAAAGTTTGAGTTATGCGGGAAAACCAAATTTAGCAAGATTTGAATTGCTGAATTTTGGGTTTGTTGTAACTTCAATTCCAAACCAAGCAGGCGGAATAAAATTTTTGCTGTCCTCAAGTGAATTAAATTCCACTTCTGCTATGATCAATCCGTCAAGTTGATCTTTGAAAATATCCAGTTCTATTGTGCGATTCTTGTATGGAATGAGGTAACGAAATTTTCTTATTCTTTTCCCTTCTGTCAAATACCACTCGGCTTCGAACGAATTACGGCTAATCTCAACTTCGTTTTCTAATCTTGATTCAAATCCTTTTTTCTTCAAAGTCTTAAAATATTTATCACCATATTTTCTTATTCTGATTGTAATATCGGCACTAGGCTCAGAAATATATCCTTGAGTAATTTCTTTATTTTGAAATTTATTAATATCGATCGGAAGTTCTTTAACCAAAAATTTCTTTTCGATTTCGGGCTTAAAATTATCTAACATTTTTCTTCTCCTTAAATAACATGCAGGGCAAACCGGAATTAATTTTTACATCGATTGATGGTAATCTTGTTGTCTTAAAGTTTAATACTTTGCACCCAAATGGAAATTTTTTATCCCAAGTGATAAAGTAATTATTGCATTTCCTGCAGTTTATATTTTGGTTGTCTTTCATAATTAGAGAAATCTTGTGTTCAAACTTAAAAATATTTATTAGCTTTACTATGCATTTTATAATAATTAATAACTTTAATAAAAAACAGACTACTTGCAGAAAGTCCCGCAAAAATGCGGGGCTTTACTTTTATTATGGACTATAATAAAATAGCAAAAAAATATAATGATCGATATACCAGTGATAATTATGATGCAATTAAAGATTATTTGCTCGGTTTCGTAAAGAAGCATTCACCGAGTAGAATTCTTGAAATTGGCTGCGGTACGGGGTTTTGGATTAAGTATCTGGGCGAATTTAATTATAATGTTTTTGGCTGTGACAAATCCATAAAGATGTTGGAAGAATCAAAATTGGCTGGCAATAAAAATATTTTTCTTTCTGCTGCCGAAGAATTATCAGTTAAAAAAAACTCATTTGATATGATATTTTGTATCAATGCATTGCATCACTTTAGCAATCAGGAAAAATTTATTGAGGATGTATCGGGCTTACTTAAAATGAATGGTGTTTTTCTGATTATATCTGTTGATCCGCAAAATCAAGGTGATTATTGGTATCTATATGATTATTTTGATGGAGTTTTTGAAAATGAAAAAAAAAGATTTGCCTGCTGGTCACAAATTTCAAACTGGTTGAACTTAAACGGTTTAAGAGATGTTTGTATAAATAGAGTTGTTACTATTACGAAAACCTTCGTGAATAACGAAGTATTTAAAGATAAATTTTTGCAAAAGCATAATTCATCGCAGTTAGCTGAAATGACTGAAGAGGATTATGAAGAAGGTATCAATAAAATTAAAAGAGAAATTAGCTATGCTGAAAAACAAAACAGTAGAATTATATTTAATACAAGAATCACATTTAGTGCTGTAGCTGGGAAAAAAGATGGATAAAAAAAAATTACCATTTGTAATTCAGTTACTTGATGACGAAGAAGAAGAAGTTCGAAATGAATTGTTTTCTCAACTTGGTTTGTATGATGGAAATCTTGAAGAAGATCTTGCGGAATATTCAAATTTGATTTCCAATTCCAAACTTGAATTAATTGAGCCATTATTGAAAAAATCAAGAATGGATTGGCTGAGGCAGAATTGGAAAAAGTGGATTGAAATTGAAAATGAATATATAAAACTTGAATCTGCTATTAACTTCATAAACATTTTTCAACTAGGATTAATTAACAATAAATTATCATTTCAGAAACAGCTTGATGAATTTGGAAATGAATTTAGAGAATTACATCCAAGTGGGAATGAGTTTGATCTGGCCTTTTTCCTTTTTAACAAGAAAGGATTAACAGGCAATACTGATGACTATTTTAATCCAATAAACAGTAATGCTAGTTTAACTATAGAAAATAAAAATGGTCTTCCGATTACGTTGTGCATTATTTATATGTTAGTAGGATATCGTCTGGGAATGGAAATAAAAGGCTGTAATTTTCCCGGGCATTTTATTTCACAGGTCGAATTTGAGAACAAAAAATATTTTATTGATTGCTTTAACGGTGGAAAAACTTTAACAACAAAAGATCTTGAAGAATTATTGCAAGATTCGTTTTTAGAATTAGGCTCCGTGTTGGAGAAAGAAACAACAACAAATTCAATAGTTCGCAGAGTAATAAGAAACTTAATAAATGCATATAAAATTAAGAGGGATGAAGTTAATTATAATTTTTTTTCAGAACTTTTACTCCTGACACCAATAATTTAGTCGGTTAAAAAATGTTTTTTTGTAACGAATATTTTTTTGTCTAAACCCGATTTGAGTGCGTCGAATTGTTCCTCTTTATTAAATGAAGATTTGATAGTAATAAAATTATTTACTTGATGTAAACTTAATTCTATTTTCGAATTGTCCTGCTTAATAATTAATAATTTTCTTGTTGATTTTGGAGTTTCAGTTGAAACAGAGTCGAAAAAATCAGTCGATGAAATTCTTTGTATAGACATTAAATAACTTTGAACTTTTCCTGAATCAAGGGGAATACTGTCAACAAACCATTTGCCTTCTCTTTTTGTAAGCTGATAGGAACTGTCGTTTGGATAGATAAATACCAACTTTATCCATGATGAATAATCATCAACAATTATATTATTGTTACGGTAATAATTTTCATTTTGATCAAACTGCATTGACAAAATATTCTCCACTTCGTAAATAATATCTTCGTCCGCTAATCTAACGCAGGAGGAAATGTTTCTTAGTTGACTGAAAAAGAATTTCCCCAGGTAAATATCGGTCAACAACTCATTTCCCCTCCAAAATTTTATGTGAGTGGCTGTTTCATCAATTTGATATTTACCAAAAAGTTCTTTGCCCCGGCCAATAACTCTGCTCGGTTTCAAGTAAAGCAATTGGGAGAAAATGGTTTTAATTCTCTCAAATGGAACGCTGACGAATTCTCCAGAAGGCAATTTAACTTTCCATTTTGCGTTGCTCTTTTTCAGGGAGATAATTTTTCCGGAATTCAACTTTGGAAATATTTCAATCCTATTTATATCAGTCGAATCAATATTGACGACATACTCATCAAACGATTTTTCTTTATCACCAAAGTAAACGAGCAAAAATAAAAATATTAATAAAGTCGAAAACAGTAATAGTAGGAGAGTGTTATTTTTCTTTAACATATTCAATCTTCTGGATTTGATTTCGAACAAATTTGTTCTTTCGGTAACGGTATATACCGTAAGCCACTACAAGAAAAATTGGTAATAAAAAATTAAAATATTTGATAAAGGATTTTGTTGTTTCATCCAGGTTTGCATTTATTGGTCGAGAGGTTACTGATTTTGTCCTAAGTTCAATTAAACCAGTATCGTCTGCCAGCCAATCAACTGCGTTTGAAAAAAGATTAATATTGTCAGGTTGCAATTGTTGAGCTTGCTGCCCTTCGCCATTAACAAAAAAATCACCATCACTGAATACGACTAATTTAAAACCTTTTCCTGATTTGTTTTTTGATTCAACGGCAGCACCAACAATTTGTGATGACTTGTTAAAATCTTTTTCACTCCACTCTTTTGAAATGTTAAAATAAACTGGAGTCTTTTCAATTCCTGATTTATCGCTACTAAAAAGCAATGGCAGAACGGAAATATTTTTATTGTTGTTTACAATTTTGATTGGACTGACAAAAGGCATCAATACTGCTTCAAGCCCGGCAGAAACAGGATGCTCAGAAAATTTAGAAATTATCGGAATGTATGGAAAATTAATAGGAGTGTTAACAACAAACATTCCTTGCTGTTGTCTTGCCATAACGCTGCTGCAATTTGCATCAATTAAAAAACTTTTATCGATTTTGATATTGTAATTTTCAAACCAATTTTCAATTCCTAAATCAACACCATTTCCCGTTGCAGTAGAAAAATCACCTTCAATAAAATTCAGTGCGAATAAAATACGTCCATTATTATGCAAAAAATCTTCTATTTGTTTTTTCTGAATTTCACGAATTGAATCGCGGGGTGAAGCTACAATTAATACTTTCACATTGTCAGGTATTGATTTATCAGAATGAAGAGAAAGAGTATCCACTTGATACATGACTGACAATTGTTCCATTAATTGGGGCATAGAACTCAGTTGCGGTTCGCCATTTCCCTGAAGAAATCCAATCAAGGGCTTATTCTCTATCTTAAGTTTTTTTATGCTTGATGATAATGAGTATTCTATTGATGAATTTGGTTGCACAAAAGGAACAACTTCTTTCTTTTCGAATAAGTATATAACTGCTCCGAGATATACTCTTTGTTGCGTTACCTGATCTCTTTCCCTAACATTTATCATTATGGGGCGAATACCTTCTTGCTGTGCTTTTTGTTCGAGTTCCTCATTTTCATTTGGATTTATAAATTCATATTCAATTTTATGTTTTGAATAAAAAGCGTATTCATTCAATAAATCTTTAAATTCTTCTCTTACTCTTGCAACCTCAGGTGGCAAGTCTTTTGAAAAATAAGCTTTAATGGTAACGGTTTCTCTTAATTCTGAGAGGATAGATTTTGTTGCTTTGCTTAACGTATATCTTTTATCGCCAGTAAAATCAAGTCTGAAATAAAAATATTCAGAGATAAAATATATAAGAATTAAGATTGAAAATATTAATACTACATTAAGTTTTACCGAATTCTTTATAATCATTTAAAACCTGCTAATAAACTCTATTTCGTTTGCTTAAATTAATATATGATAAATACAATCCGGCGAATGCGATCAATAAGAAATAAATTACATCCCGTGAATCAATTACGCCTCTTGAAATTGATTCGTAATGTGTTCCAATGCTGAATCGGCTCAGATAATAACCAATAATTCCCAGTGAGTTTTCTGAAAGTAATTGAAAAATGATGAGGAAAAAAATCCCAATAAATAATGAAATCAAGAATGAAACGATCTGATTATTTGTCACACTGCTTGCAAAAAGTCCAATCCCAATTAATGCCATACTCATCAACAGAGAACCTAAATAGCCACTAATAACAGCCCCATGATCAACATTTCCTAAAAGAGAAATTGAAATATAATAAGGTAAGGTTAAGGCAAGTGCAACAGCAATTAGCAATAAGCATGCAAAAAATTTTCCCAAAATAAACTGCCAATCGCTTACAGGCTTTGTAAGTATTAATTCAATCGTTCCTGTTTTCTTTTCTTCAGCAAACATTTTCATGGTAATTGCAGGAATGAAAAAGAATAATGTCCAATAGGCAATTGAAAAAAACGGCTGCATTGTGGCCTGACCTGTAAAAAAAACATCAGAGCCATATAGCCAAGTAAAGAATCCGCTCAGCCCTAAAAAAAGAGAAAGAAGTATGTATGCTACAAGTGAATTAAAGAATATGTGAAATTCACGTTTTGAAATTATTTTAATTTGTCTCATAACCTAAAGTGTTAAATCCCTAAAAATATCTTCTAACTTAGTTTCGATTGAAGTCAATTCTGAAAGTACCCAATTGTTTTTTACGCACAATTGAAAAATTTCTCTTCTTACTTGCAATCCATTTGTGCATCCGACAATGAAATTATTATGATTTTCTAAATCAACAGAATTTATGAATGGAATACTATTTAGTTCCTCATAAACAAGATTGGAATCAATTACGTCAAGCAGTTGCATTTTTAATGTTTCCTCTGACTGTGATTTTTTTTTAAGTGAATCAGCAGTTCCATCAGCAACAATCTTTCCTTTATTAATGATTATTATCCTGTCGCATGTGGCTTCAACTTCGGATAAAATATGTGTACTCAAAATAACTGTTTTTTCTCTGCCGATTTCTTTAATAAGTTTTCTTATCTCAACAATTTGATTCGGATCGAGACCCGAAGTTGGCTCGTCGAGAATTAAAATTTTCGGATCGTGAATTAAAGCTTGGGCTAATCCAACTCGCTGTTTGTATCCTTTTGAAAGTTCGAAAATTGTTTTATGCTTTTCAGCATTCAAATCTGTAAGTAAAATCATTTCGGCAATTCTATCATTAATTTTTTGTTTTTCAATCCCGGAAATTTCTGCCGCAAATTTCAAATAATCCATAACACTCATATCATTATATAAAGGATTATTTTCGGGTAAATAACCGATAATTTTTTTTATTTCTTCCGCATTTTCAAAAATAGAAAGATTGCCAATTGTTACTTCACCTGCTGATGGAGATTCGTAGCAAGTGAGGATTTTCATTGTAGTAGTTTTTCCCGCACCATTTGGCCCTAAGAATCCCAAAATTTCACCG
>PFVB01000014.1:0-9123 GCA_002790395.1 Ignavibacteriales bacterium CG_4_9_14_3_um_filter_34_10
AGTAAAATTCACCTACAAATTTATTTGACATCTGAAGCATAAAATTATTGTAATTAAACTTTAGAATTGCATTAAACATAAAATTCGGAAAACCCCCAATTTTATTATCCGAAAGATCAATTGAATTATTTTCATCGATATAATATAAACCTTTGCTGATAAAATTTCGGCTCAGCGTTGAATTAAAATCAAATTCAAACAAGTCAGAAGTTTTATAAATAAAACTTAGTTCAATTCCCGAGTGAATAGTTTTATCAATATTCCCGGTAACTGGCTGACCAAATCTATCAAGCTGCCCACGATTAACAATTTCATCATCAAACATCATGTAATAACCATTTAAATTCATTGAAACAGAATTTGTTGAATAGTTCATTCCAATTTCAAGGCTTGACATTGTTTCCGGTTTAACTAATGGATTTTCAAAATCATAGCTACCAGAGGAATTAACAGCAAACTGCGGAACTGCTCCTCCGCTTGATTCAGCAGCATCATAATAATTTTTCAGTCTTGGTTCTTTAGATATTTTTGAGACAGAAGCATAAAAACTCAGGTCATCAGATGTTTTAAGATTTATACCAAATCTCGGATTTATAAAGAAATTCGGTACTGAGAAATTTGTTCCGACAAACATCTCATCATACAATTTATATTTATTATAAGATAGTTGAACTTCGCCCATCAAGTTTATCAGCTCATTCAATTTATAATCCTCATGAACAAAGAAATTAATTATACTTTTTGAACCTTTGTATTCATAATATTTATAATCCTTTGTAACTCCCGGAGGCAAATTCTCGGCAAAATTAATATTTCCAAAATGCAATGATTTATGGAAACGAAATTCTCCTCCGATAAATAACACTCCGTTCGTGTGTTCGATTGATAATTTCGGAATCCAGCCCCACTGATTGTTTTTTACTACAGCACGAATCAAAGCATTCCCGGGATTACCTGAATTCGCAAAACCATTCTGCTTGGTTAGCCGGAAATAAGAACTATCAGCCCACGAACCATCATAATCAAAAAATCCTTCACCAATTACCAGAAACAATGCTGAATTAAATTTTACGTCTTCATTTATCTTCCAGTCATTAAGCAATTCAAAATGAGGCTGATAAAAATTTTCAATTTCATCATTTCTTCTTTTAAGAGAGTAGCTAAAGCCCGAATCATCTGCTTCCCAATATGAATAATTTTTGTCTCTTTCCGCTTTATCTTTTATAGCAAATTTTGGTAAACCTGTATAAGTCAATCCATCTGCAATCGGCGCTCCAAAAATATTTATTTGCGAAGTAAGATTTGAATCAAATCTGACCAAAGATAAATAGTATGACTTAAAGTCAACCCAATTATTATCCCGATATCCATCGCTTTGAAATTTTGAGAACCTGACAAACACAGAATATTTATCGTTTATTAAACCGCTGCCTGCGGCAAGATTTAATTTTCGGGTATTATAAGAACCGAAGACAGAAGAAAATTCAAATCTTGGCTCACTTGAAAATGATGATGAGATAATGTTAATAGAACCACCCAAGGATGGATAGCCGATAATTCCCGAACCTGTTCCCCGCTGCACTTGAATCAATTCTGCATCTTGCAGAATATCCGGAAAATCGATCCAGTAAACATTATGATCTTCGGGATCATTTTGAGGAATACCGTTGACAGCAACAGAAATCCTTCTTTGATCGAAACCACGAATGTTCAAATAGTTATATCCGATTCCATTTCCTCCTTCTGAATAAAATGAAGTCGAAGGAAGAAAAGAAAGCATCTCGGGAACATCCTGATAAGTATAATTTTCTCTGATTTTATTTTTATTCAATTCAGAGAAAGTCAGCGGTGTTTCCCCTTTCCTACCGAATGAGGCTTTGATCAAAACAGTCTGACTTACAAGTACTTTAGTTTTCATCACAATTATTTTTTGTGGAATTAAGTCACTTAATTTCATGCTTACTTCCTCATAACCGAGCCTGCTGAATGTAACTTTCCAATTGGGATTGAAATTTTTCGGGAGAATAAAATCTCCTAATTTGTCAGAGTAGAAAATTTTTTCAACCCTATCAATTTTTATAATAACATCTTGCAGCGGTAATTTTTGTTCATCAACTATTTTCCCGCTAAAATTATTTTGTCCATAAATAACAGACACAAAAAGCAAAGCAATAATTAATTGTTTCATACAACCTCCTAAAAATAAAAAAGCCGTTGGAAAACGGCTTGCAATTAATCACTGCATGTTTTCCTACGCTGGCATTACCCAGTTCAGGTTCAAGGGTATGTTCTCAGTCCCATTCGCAATGGAACACCCCTAACGGCTTTAAGTTAAAAAAAAAGAACTAATTAAAAATTTTTAGTTTATAACCGGTACGAATACGGTCATCCTTCAATGAATTCCAGTTAATAATTTCAGCAACGGTTACATTATATAATTTAGCAATTGACCAAAGTGATTCACCAGATTTGACCTTATGAGTTTTCTTGGCTGAGCTTATCGGTTTTGGATTTGTGTACGATGTAACATCGCTCGATTCATCCGAGCTGAGAAGAATCTTATCACCGATTTTAATTTTATTGCCTGTCAAATTATTGAGTGATTTTAGTTCACTTAAAAGCATGTGATTCTTCTCTGCAATTTTACCAAGAGAATCACCTTTTTTTACGATATAAAAATTATCTTTTGTTGAATTTCCTCTCACTTTTTGTTTAGCTGGAATATTTGTTTTAATATTTTCAGCGACATTTGTTTCATTATTTGCAGAGCCATTGATGGATAAAACCTGTCCGACTTTTACAACATCGCTTTTTAGGTTATTCCAATTTTTCAGTTGTACGATCGACACATTAAACTGAAGTGCTATTTTACCGAGTGTATCACTCTTTTTTACTTTATACAAATTTGCAATTGTTTCTTCGTCGGCAACTTTATCTTCTTCTGCGCTTCCAATCTTGAGTACTTTGCCTGCCAACAAATTATTCCCTGAAATCTTATTCCAGCTTTTTAGTTGGCTAATGCTGACACCGAATTTTTCAGCAATTCCACTGAATGTATCCCCTTTGCGGACTTTGTACTTTTTAAATTCTGTTCTAGCAACTGTAGTTGATTCATTAGCAAATGTTTCTTTGAAATTTTTGTTTTTAACCAGCAAAGTTTTACCAATAATAATTTTGTTATTTCTCAACCGGTTCCATTTTTTCAAATCAATAACCGCAACATGATATTTACGGGCAATTGAGCCAAGAGTTTCTCCACTTTTAATCTTATGCTTAGTAAATTTTGGCTGATTAGAAGTGGAAGCGACTAAAGATGTCTTCTCCTCAACAGACAAGCTATCAATTGAAGCATAATAATTTTTCTTTTCCTGCGGAACATAAACACGAATAATCTGACCAACTTTAATGCGGGATGTATAAGAAATATTATTCCAGTTTCTGATATCCGAAACACGCACGTCAAACAAATCTGCAATATCGGCTAAATTTTCTTTTGACTTCACAGAATATTCCACAAGTTCCTTACCTTCAGGTATAATAACTTCGGTTGAATCAATTCCGCTTTCAGGCTTGTCCCAAGTTTGAATACCATTTTCATTGACTGAAAACTGATAAGGCATTTCATTGTCATAATTATTTTCGAATGCAGGCATTAAATCGGTATTCACTTCAAAGTCAATATTAGTGATTTTTCCTATTGGAATTTTAATTTCTTGATTGGGCTTTAATCTTGATTTGACACTAAGATTGTTGAGTTTTGCAAGAGAAGTAGAATTAACTTTATATCGGCGAGCAATTGAAGTTAATGTTTCACCCCTTCGGACTATGTGTGAAATATATTCTGCTTTTGCATCGTCAGGAATATTTTTAAGATTATCCGCAAAAAAATCTTTTGAAACTAAAGGCACCTTTAATGGATATCCGCCGGAATAATTTGCGGGTGTATGTGGTTGAATCAGTTCGGAATTGAGTTCAATCATTACCTCTTGCGAAACTCCGGCACATTTTGCTAAAACACCTAAGTCAATTGCTTCATCTATTCTATACGTAAAATATTCAATTGGTTTTTCAAACTGAATATTTGTAAAACCATATTTTTCAGGATTGCTTGCTATTAAAACAGTTGCAATATATTGTGGCACATAATTTTTTGTCTCTTTTGGCAGATACTGCTTTACAGACCAGAAATCTGTGGTTCCGCTTTTATTAATTGCTCTTCTGACTCTTCCCTCACCCGAATTATATGCTGCAAGTGCAAGATACCAATCACCAAGAGAATAATATAAATCCCGCAGATGCCTTGCTGCAGCACGTGTAGCTTTTTCAGGATTCATTCTTTCATCAACATAAAAATTAACTTTTAAATCATAAATTCTTCCTGTTTCCCGCATAAATTGCCAAAGTCCGACAGCACGCGCCCAAGAACGAGCCCGTGGATTCAATCCACTTTCAGGCATACTTAGGAAAATAAGCTGCTGAGGAGTTTTTTCTTCTTCAAAAATGCGTGCCATCATATTAAAATATTTACCGCTCCGGCTTAGCCATCTTTCCATGTGATGCCTGCCTTTACCGGTAAAATATTCGATGTACTGTTCAACTTGATCATTAAGTTCTAATGGGAAATCCCCAATAACAATTGTTTCACTTTTCTTTGATGAAACATTGTTCAATTCATCTGTTTCAATATCGGGAAGTAATTTATCAGACCATGCTTCTAATGCAGAAATCGAAACATTCTCTGGTATTTCTGGCAGTGATGCAATATAATTGCGATAATCTTCAACAATAGATTTTTCTAATTCGGAATAGGTTTCATTTTCTTCAATTCCCGGATAATAGCTTAGTGCTTGAATTTTTTCCAATGCTGATTCAAATGACATAATTGCAGCTTCTGTATAACCTAAATCCTGCTTAGCAAGTGCACTGATATATTCAAGTCTTGCATTTTCTAACATTTCTTTAACAATTTCAGTAGTATTAATTGTAAGCGAATCTTGATTTGAGTTTGAATAATCGGTCGATACTTGATTAAAAATGCTGCAAGATGACAAAAAAAATGCAAATGGCAAAAACAGGGTTAAGATTATTTTTTTCTTCAATACCTACTCCAAATTTTATAGCACAAAATAAATTTTTATAATAATATTGTCAAGTATTTTATTAAGTAAAGACATATATTTTATTTATTTACAATCAGTTGTAAGTTTAAAATATTTTCGACGAAAGTTTTAATTTATTTGTTTTTTCAATGAACATTTGGGAAAAATAAAGGCTTTTATCACGCTTCGAATCAAAACTAATAATTTCTTCATGCAGAATTTTGGTATCACTCGGAATAATGCAAATATAATCTGCTAAAAACACGGCTTCCTTGATTGTTGAGGTCGAAAATAAAATCGTCTTTTTCAGTTCAGTTTGAGATTTTAAGAACAAATCATAAATCTCAAACTTCGATTTGGTCTGAATTTTACTGAAAGGACTGTCAAGTAAAAGTAAATCGAAATCATGTAAAAGCATTCTGGCAAACCCAACACGAAATAAAAATCCATAACTTTTTGATTTCGGGAAATGATCTTCGTAGCCTTTTAAGCCAATAAATTCAATTGCTTTATGAATTTCATCAGCAGTTTTATTTTCATTTCCCAACTTAATATTTTGCAAAACATTCAACCACGGGAAGATAAAGTTCTGAGAAGGCAGGAAGCCAATCTTTAAAGACTTATTAACTTCACCTTCGTATGGTTTCTCTACTCCGGATAATACTTTTAAAATCTGAGAAAGAGATAACTCATTCAAGCCAGCAATTGCAGTTATTGATCCATTAGCAACTTTTAAATTCATTTTGTCAATTATTCGGATATCGTTTTGCAACAGTTTGTCATGCCACGTAACAGCTAAATTTTTTGCAAGCAGAATTTTATTCATTTGCTGCCTCCCAATAAATAAATTTCTGAAAAACCAGGTTGAAAAAGATTCCCAACAATGAATATAAAATTAAGAGTAAAATGATAATTGCAGAAAAAGCTGACAGATCTTTATTCTCGAGAAGATGAGAAACCACAGTACCTAATCCTTGTTGATCAATAACAAACTCATAAATGATAATTAAAATAAAATAAATTGAAAAAGTGCTTTTGAATAATTTGGCTGCTTCAGGTAAAAACGATTTGACTAATATTTCACTTTTTAATTTACTGCTACTCACACCCAGATTGTAAATCACTTCATTATATTCAACAGGGAAACCGTTTTGAAGAAAATGACTAAAATGAGAAATCAAGATCAATACTGAAAACAAAGCGGCAAACGCAAATTCGAATTCGTACATGGGTAAATCCCATAATTTTATGAACCCGATTAATATCAGAAAAAACATAAAATGTTTACCCCGATAAGTCAATTTTTTTTTGGGAGAAGCGGCTGCCAATTTTAACAAAACATTTTTAATCAGCAGAAATATGATATATCCAAAGAAAATCCCAAAAAGCAAAACCGCGATGGAATAAGACATATTAAGGAATAAAGTGTAGTGAATAAACAACGAGGCAACTGATTCAAGTAATATTGTTGGTTTGGGAAGAAAATCATTTTTCGGAATAATTAATTCAAACAACGTTATATACACAAATAAGATTGCAAGAATAATTTTAATTTTGTTTAATCTTTCTTTCATCTTCCAATTCCATCATTTTAAAAAATCATTATTTAACATTTCATTCACAATTGTTGTGGAATCACCGTGTCCTGGTAAAACAACCGTTTCTTTTTCAAGGAGAAACAATTTATTTTTAATTGAATTAATGAGTTGGTTGTAACTGCCTCCCCATAAATCAGTCCTTCCAATGCTATCCTGAAAAAGGACATCACCTGAAAACAAAATTTTATTTTTAGCATAATGAATACAATACTCACCGGGAGTATGACCGGGTGTTTCTATGAAATTAAACTTTTCTTCACCAAGGAATATCTCCATACCTTCATCCATAAATTTATCGGGCTTTGGTGATTCATCAACAGCCAGATCAACCATCTCTGACTGCATAGATAATTTATCGAGAAGCATCATGTCCTTTTCGGGAGCCAAAAAGATAGGGCCGTATTTCTCTTTAATAAATTTATTGCCAAGAACGTGATCGATATGGCAGTGTGTGTTTATCAAATATTTTATTTTAATACAATTTTTATTAATAAAATCGGACAACAATTTTTTTTCGTCTTCTGAATAACATCCCGGATCAATGATAAGTCCATCCAAAGATTCTTCATCATAAACAAGATAAGTGTTTTCTGAAAAAGGATTAAAGATAAATTTTTCAATCTTAATCATGACTTCCTAAAGTTTGATTTTACTCTGTCAAACAACTTATCATTATATGAATTAAAATTATCCATCGTTTCTTGAACAGAATCTCCGCCAAATTTAATTAACATAAACTTTGACAGAACCAATGACAGCATAGATTCGGCAATAACTGCACAGGCAGGTACAGCAACAAAGTCACTGCGTTCCCTTCGTGATATTACTGATTTCATTGTTGATAAGTCGACGGCTTCGATAGGCGACATCAATGTGGCTATCGGCTTCATTGCAACTCGGATAATGAGAGGCATACCGTTTGAAATTCCGCCTTCAATACCACCTGCTCGGTTTGTTTTTCGAATTATTTTTTTGCCGTTTCTAATAATCTCATCATGTGCAAGCGAGCCGAATTTATCCGCATTTCCAAATGCACTGCCAATTTCAACACCCTTAACCGCATTAATTGATATCATGGCAGATGCAATATCAGCATCCAATCTCAAATCATTCTGTACAAAACTTCCAAGTCCGACAGGCATACCGGTTGCAATTACAAAAAAAGTTCCGCCAAGTGTATCGCCTTTCTTTTTCGCGGTTTTAATTTTGGCTATAATTTTATTTTCGTGTTCGGTTTCTAAAACACGAACAGAACTTTGATCGGCTTTTTTAGAAAGATTCCAGGCATTAAAATTTTTAGGCTGAATATTATCAAAAAGTATTTGTGCAAAATTATCTTTTGAATAAACTCCTCCAATACTTTCAACAAAACTTCCCACATGAATATTAAAAAGTTCGAGAAACTTCCGCGCTACTGAGCCGACTGCAACCCGTGATGCCGTTTCCCTTGCACTTGAGCGTTCTATTGAATTCCGGATATCGTTTAAATTATATTTTGATACGCCAACTAAATCAGCGTGTCCGGGTCTGGGAATAGTTATCTTTTCAACCTCAGCTATTTGAAAATCAACTGCCATTTTTTCTGTCCAATTTTCCCAATCATTATTTTTGATCAGCATCGAAATTGGTGCGCCGGTAGTTTTTCCAAATCTGATTCCGGAGAATATATCTGCCGAATCCTTTTCAATCTTCATCCTGCCACCACGGCCATACCCCATCTGTCTGCGGCTGAGATGATAATTTATATAATTAGAATTTATTTCGAGATTAGCAGGAATTCCCTCAATAATGGAGATTAATCCTTTTCCGTGAGACTCGCCTGCCGTTAAAAATCTTAGCATAATATTTTCATATTTTTTTTACAAAGATACGGATATTCAATAGAGCAAAAAAATTTATTCTGTCTTTAATAAACTGAGTAATCAGTATAGAATCAGATGAATTAAATTTCCTTAAACAGATTGATGAAAACAATTCATTTCAATAGAATAGAAATCAACATTTTAATACTTGGAAAAAACATTATTAATAAATAAAATGAGTCTACAAAGGTTCAATCATGCAATTTTGTATTTATTCCCAAATTAAAACCTACCTCCGTTAACGGTTCGAGGCTATATGCAGTAAGGGATTGTGGGCTACTTTCCTGTCCACCGACACTAAAGTTTGAGTGGGGCAGAATGTTTGAATTACCACTGAACCCCTTATTGAATATAGCCTTTGTTAGCGGTTCGTGCTTTTATATTAGTGTTCAGTTTTCAGTGGTGCGCCAACCACTTTCATATCATGGTCTGCAAAAACTTTTGCAATTTCCTCTTTTGTCGGTGGGGAAGTCCATTTGTCTGTAACCTTAAAAAATGCTTCCATCTTTCCTGCTGGCAAATAAGAAACTATCATCTTCCCTTTTTCTGTCAACTGTATGAAGG
>PFVB01000014.1:9228-9627 GCA_002790395.1 Ignavibacteriales bacterium CG_4_9_14_3_um_filter_34_10
CGTCTTGGAAAGGATGAATATGCAATGGAGGTCCTCCATTTGGTGTTAATCCGGTTTGCTCAAACACAGCTAAATCATTTTCAGTGTCAGTTCCGGAAATTTTTATGTCTAAGTTATTTAGGGTGATGCCTTTCATTTTGTAGTGTTCACCAAATCTAGCTTCACCCGCCTTTACTTTGAATCCTTTTTTTGTTCTCATAAAAATGTTGGTTTTGATTTTGGCAAAAACACTCAATGGAAAAAGTGCAAGCGCCGATAAAATAAATGTTCCTCGTTTCATTTTATTCCTTTTAAGTTATCTGTTTGTTTAAAATAATCTGTTCAAGTTTGCATAGTTGTATTAACATGCCCGATAACGGTTGAGGCTATGACAAGTTGCGGATTGCGTGGCACTTAGCT
>PFVB01000088.1:0-2128 GCA_002790395.1 Ignavibacteriales bacterium CG_4_9_14_3_um_filter_34_10
TATTGTATCTGTAGTTTTTCCATTATTGATAAGTCTTATCATAACAAAATTTTCTTACCAAACAGTTTTTATAATTTTCCCACTCATAACTTTGTCTGCATATTATTTTACACGCAAAATGAGTTGCCCGGTGGATAAGATTTAATAATTCTATTTTGTGAACTATATTTTTGTTGAAAGATTAATTTGAAGGATACAATTATCAGAAAATAAAAAGTCAGTCTTCTACTTTTAAAAGACTGACTTATTTTATTTTCATACAATAACTTTTTGAATAGTTTTTTTATTTGACAATAGAATTATAAGTATCTATATCCAAAAGCTGAGGTGTATAAATAATTCCTCTGGCAGATAGGTTTTTAACGAAAGCTCTTAAGTGATTCTCTGATCCCATTTTTAAATTGTTGTAAACAAGTTTTATATCTTGATTATCAACTTCTTCGTTAATTGCTTTTACCAAATCAATTATATCTACTTCTTCAATTAAAGCTCCAACCTTCAAAGCTTCAATATCAGATTGATAACCTTGTGCGATCAATTTATTGTATAAATTTTGCAAGTCTTGATTTACAAATACACCAATTACATCATTTATTATAGGATCATCAAGAGAATATTTTTGAAGAATGTATTTAATAGCATCAGTATGAGTTTGCTCGGATTTACTGATGTTATTAAAAGCTTTAATTCCATATTTATTGAATAATGTAATGTAAACATCTCGTGCAAGTTTTTCTTCCTCTCTCATATAAAAAAGACTATTTTGTTCGCTAGGGGAAATGTTTTCATAAGGCATACTAAGAATTGAATCTTTTGTCAACCCAGAATTTGCTTGTAAGTTAGTATTTGGTTCAGCGATATTGTTTTCTGAGCACGCAATAAAAGCTATGCTCGATAATAATGCTACGAGGATTGTGATTTTTATGTTTTTCATTTTTTCTCCTTTTTTGATTTATATGTTTTTGTTTTTTATTTATGTAGTAAATACCAATTGATGTGCCACGAGAAATATTGGGAAACAGATGTAATATTACATTATTTTTTTGCGAGTAAGACTAAACGGGCGAATGGCACACTTGAAATGTCGAGGTTTCACAGTTTCAAGTTGGAATAGGCTTTCAATAAATCCTAAATATTAATTTTTAATTTCTTCATTTTGCTTTGCAGTGTGGTCGGTTTCATCTTAAGTAATGCAGCGGCTCCATCTTTACCATAAATTTTTCCATTTTTTAATTCTAATGCACGTTCGATAATCTTTTTTGTTTCTTCATCAAATGATTTGATAGAAGTTTTTTTCTCATCGCATTCACTTTTTGAAACTCTGTTTTTTTCAAATATTAAATGAGAAGGTTTTATAATACCATCTTTGCTTAAGATTGCAGCGCGTTCAAGAGTATTTTGAAGTTCACGAACATTACCCAGCCAAGGATTATCTCTCAAAACTTTTATTGCTTCTGTAGTAATTGATAATTTTTTATCGGTGAACTTTTGTGATAGTTTTTCCAGAAAATAATTTGCAAGAAGATAAATATCATCTTTTCTTTCTCTTAATGGCGGAAGAGTAATTGGGAAAACATTTAAACGATAAAACAAATCTTCACGGAATTTTCCTTCTTTAACTTTTGCTTCAAGATCAACATTTGTT
Organism: Ignavibacteriales bacterium CG_4_9_14_3_um_filter_34_10; assembly: GCA_002790395.1. Lineage (GTDB taxonomy): Bacteria > Bacteroidota > Ignavibacteria > Ignavibacteriales > Melioribacteraceae > UM-FILTER-34-10. Next base: position 1,646 of record PFVB01000088.1, read on the forward strand.
GCACAGATGATTCTAACATTTGCTTGAATAGTTTTTTCACTTCCTAAGCGTTCAAATGTTCCTTCTTGAATTGCACGTAAAAGTTTTGGTTGAATATCAAATGGCAGATCACCAATTTCATCAAGAAATAAAGTACCGCCATCGGCTAATTCAAATCGTCCACGTCTCGCAGAAATTGCACCGGTAAAAGCACCTTTCTCGTGTCCGAATAATTCACTCTCTGCAAGGTTATAATTTAATGCCGAACAATTCAGAGTGATGAAAGGTTTTGTATTTCTTTTTGATAGAGTATGAATTGCTTTTGCCACTTGCTCTTTTCCGGTTCCGGTTTCACCTAAAATCATTACGTGAGATTCTGTTGGTGCAACGAGTTTTATCTTTTCTATAATTTGAATCCACGCAGGAGATTTCCCAACAAGACCTTCAACTATAGAAGAAATATCTCCGATGAGAGAAGTTCTTTCATATATCAAAGTTTCTTTT
>PFVB01000088.1:2216-7718 GCA_002790395.1 Ignavibacteriales bacterium CG_4_9_14_3_um_filter_34_10
GAGTAAACATATCACATTGACGATGATCGAGTGTCATCAATCCAAGTGTTTCGCCATCGATTTTTAATGGCGCAAGCATACAGGAATGTCCGGTTGGTAAATCCATCACTTCATCATAAGTATCGTGATGATCCGGGTCGTTTGTTTCTTCAACTAATTTAACTTTTCCGGTTTGTAATACTTCTTCAATATCAGGGTGTTGCTTAAGACGTAACTCAAAACTTTTTAATTTTTCTGTTGCTAAAGGTCCGCGAGCATAACGAACTTTTAAATTATCATTGTTTTCTTTACTAAGAATTACAGCAAGTTCATAAGGAATAATTTCGTTAATTACATCAAGAACAATCTCCATTGTTTTTTGTGGAGAAAGAAAAAGCAAATCTTTTTGAATAAAATCGTGTGTATGCATTTCCTCACCGATATTTCGTTAATAACGATATTTAGTTGTTACAAATTACGAAATATCGTTCAAGAAATGAATAGAAAATTTTATTAGCTGAAAAGATTGAATTTTCTCTTAAAAATTAAGATTTATTTTGTGGTATGATGCTTGACTTAATGTAACAAACAATATAAGGAAAAATAAAATGAACACATTAAGCAATGGAGCTAAATTAAAAATCGCTGAATTATTAAAACCAATTTTAGCAGATCAATTTGTTCTTTACACTAAAGCAAGAAATTATCACTGGAATATTACCGGAAGTATGTTCTTCACACTTCATATAAAATTTGAAGAACTATATAACGAATTAGCTCTTGATGTAGATGAAACTGCAGAGCGAATCAGAACTTACGGTTCGAACGCGCCGGGAACAATGACTGAATTCTTAAAATTATCGGGATTAAAAGAAGAGGCTGATGGAAACTATCCGGATCAATTTGAAATGGCTACAAAGATTGCTGAAGATTATAATTTCTTATCTGCCCGAATTAATGAAGTTGGATTAAAACTTCAGAAAGAATTTGGTGATGAAATTACTGCCGGAAAACTTTATAGTATTGCTGAAAGATATGAGAAACACGTTTGGATGTTAAAATCATTAATTGCAAAAAACTAATCATTAATTATCAAAATAAGGAGAAACAAAATTGGAAGAAAACAAACAAGTAACAATGCCAAGAATTGGCGATCCCGCACCAGAATTCAAAGCTGTAACAACACAAGGCGAAATTAATTTTCCTGCTGATTACAAAGGAAGCTGGGTAATTTTATTTAGTCATCCTGCAGATTTTACTCCAGTCTGTACAAGTGAGTTTATGACTTTTGCATCAATGGAAGAACAATTTGCAAAAGCAAACACTAAGTTAGTTGGATTATCAGTTGATGGACTTTACAGTCACATTGCCTGGTTAAGAACTATTAAAGAAAAAATTGAATACAAAGGAATGAAAGATGTAGAAGTTAAATTTCCTTTGATTGAAGATATCACTATGGAAGTTGCAAAAAAATATGGTATGATTCAGCCGGGCGAAAGCAGTACTAAAGCTGTTCGTGCTGTGTTCGTAATTGATCCAAAAGGAATTATCAGAACAATCATTTATTATCCTTTAAGTCTTGGAAGAAACTTTGATGAATTATATCGTGTGGTAATTGCTCTTCAAACAGCGGATGACTTTGGAATTGCTACACCCGCAGATTGGCGCCCCGGTGATGATGTAATAGTCCCTCCAGCCGGTTCTTGCGGAACTGCAAAAGATAGAATGGAAGGAAAAGAAAAAGATGTTAAATGTTATGACTGGTTCTTCTGCACCAAACCAATTGCAAAAGAAAAAGTGCTTAGTACAATATTAAAGAAATAACAAATCTTGAAATGGCTGTTACTAAAAATTTAATTTAGTGACAGCCCTTCCTTAAAAATCTATCCCAAGTTTTTTCATCTTCCGCCAGAGTGTTGATGGATTAATGTTTAACTCTTTTGCGGCTTTTGTCCGGTTGTGATTGTTCTTTTCTAACACGGAAATAATCAATTCTTTTTCAGCATCTTTGAAACTTTTTTTTGAATTTGATTTCGATGGAATTGCGCTTTTAAATTTTTGTTCACGCAATCTTTTTGGAAGACATTCAACTTGAATTACATCTCCAGTGCAAATTACGAAGCAGTGTTCAATTACATTTTCTAATTCTCTAATATTGCCGGGCCAATTATATTCCATTAAAATGTCAAATGCAGATGATGAAAAGTGTTTTATGTTTTTATTGAACTTTTTATTAAATAATTCAATGAAATGATTTATTATCAAAGGCAGATCATCCATTCTTTCCCTCAACGGCGGGAGATGAATGTTGATTACATTTATTCTGTAAAATAAATCTTCACGGAATCTTCCCGCAGCAATTTCATTAATAAGATTTTTATTTGTCGCTGCAATTATTCTTGCATCCATTTTTATTGTTTTGTTTCCGCCGACTCTTTCAAATTCCCGCGTTTCTAGAACTCTCAACAATTTGGTTTGAACAGCAATTGAAAGATCCCCGATTTCATCAAGAAATAAAGTTCCACCTTGAGCAAGTTCAAACTTTCCAATCTTTGTTTTTATTGCACCTGTAAATGCACCTTTTTCGTGACCGAATAATTCACTTTCAATAAGTGATTCAACAAATGCACTGCAATTGACTGCAATGAAAGGTCCTGTTTTTCTTGAGCTATTTAGATGTATTGCACGCGCAGCTAATTCTTTTCCCGTTCCACTTTCGCCTGTAATTAAAACTGTAGTATCTGTTTGAGAAACACTTTCGAGCACAGAAATAATTTGTTTAATCTCTTTATTTCTTCCAACAATATTTTCATACTTAAAAAAATCATTTAAGTGTGCTGATAAATTTTTTAGTTCAGATATATCAAGAAAAGTTTCAATTGCGCCAATTTTTTCATTCTTATTATTCATTAAAATATTTGAGTTAACTCTGATAGGAACTTTCTTTCCACTTCTATGAATGATTTCCAATTCATTGCCCAACATTGTTTTACCTTTCAGCATTGTTTGTTCCATATGACATCCATTTCGGCAGATTGAGGAATTAAAAATTTCCCAACACTTTTTGCCTATCGCATCAGATTTTTTGAAACCGGTTATTTTTTCTGCAGATTTATTGAACGATGTTACATTCCAATCATTATCAATTGTGAAAGTACCTTCTATGTTGCTGTTAAATATTGCATCAAGTTTGTTTTTCTGATCGATCAGTTCTAAAGTCTTTTGCTGAATTTCTTCCGCTAATGAAAGCATTTCTTTTGTATCTCTAAAAACAAAAACGACACTTAAAACATTTTCATCTCTTTTTATTGGAGTGATTGAAGCAAGCACATTCTTCAAATTTCCTTTACTATCAGTTATGTTAATTGAAAGATTACTGAATGCTAAATTTTTTTGTAACGATTCAAGAATAAATTTTTTATCATCAGAATTTTTAGTGAAAAGAAACTCGAATTTATTTCCGATTGCATCTTCTTCAGAAAAACATGTAATGCGGGATGCGGCTTCGTTAAATACAATAATTCTTTCATCTTTACCAATTACTGTAATTCCATCCGGAATAATTAGAGTTTCTTTATTCTTGTCTATTATCTGTTGAACATCAGCCATTTTATTTACCTTAATAGTTATTGCAATAATAATAGATACAATGCAAAAATGCAATATTATTGCAAGATACAATGCAATATTGCAAATGATTACGAGGTTAAAACATAAAAATTATGCAAAAAACAGCATTTTTTATGGTACGTTAATAGCATCATTAAATTATTCTTAATGAGGTATAAAATGAAAACAAAAAATAATTCTTGGTTTCGAAATGTAATTGAATCACTTTGCGCTAAACTTGAGAGAAGTATTCTAAAAGACAAAACATTAAAGTGCAAAGTAGTTTACGGCCCGGTGCATTCGAGAAGACTAGGTTTAGTTTTAGGAGTAAATAATATTAAACCGGGAGTTTGTCCTTACAATTGCATTTACTGCCACAGCGGAAAAACTTCCTGCTGCTCGATTTGTACAAATAGTTGCTTATCGCCGTACGAACTTTTTGTCTCAGTAAAAAATAAGATTGATGAAATTAAAAAGATGGGAAAAAATATTGATTACATTTTATTTGCCGGTAACGGAGAACCATCAATTGATTCTAATCTATCAAAAGAAATTCAGTTATTGAGAGAATTTGATTATAAGATTGCTGTATTTACAAATTCTGCTCTTCTCTGGAATGAAAACGTTCAAGAAAATTTAAGGTATGCTGACTATGTATCTCTTAAAATTGACACCGTAAATGAAGACACCTGGTTAAAAATGAATCGCCCGCACGAAAGATTGAAGTATGACTTAATCTTAAACGGTATAGAACAATTTTCTAAAAAATTTAGAGGTACACTAACTACAGAAACGATGCTTATCAAAAATTTTAATGATAATGAAAATGAGATGAAACAACTTGGTAATTTTTTGAATACCATCCAAAGAAATGCTTCTTACTTTATGACACCGATTTATCCTCCGGCTGAAAATTATGCCGTAAGTCCGGATGAAAAAACACTAAAAGATTTATCAGAAATTATAAAAGCTAATATTCCAAACTCAATGATGTTATGCTGTCCGGATAAGGAAGAATTTTTCACAACAGATGATTTTGAAAATGAACTTTTAGGATTGCTTGAGTTGCATCCGGTAAATGAAACTGCAGTAAAAACTTTTGCTCTTGCTAATACTAAAATTAATAAACTGAATGAACTTATTGAGTTGAAACTTATCAAACAATTGGAATATAATGGGAAAAAATACTATGCACTTGATGAATCATTGCAAATATAACGGACTACACAAAAAATTATTAAACAGAAAGAACATAAATGAATCAGCCTGACAAACAAAAATCATTCGAAGATGAACAAAAAAAGAATTATTGAAACTGTTTCTAAAATAAAACACAGAATTGCTGTCTTTAGCGGTAAAGGCGGAGTTGGTAAAACAACAGTAAGTGTTAACCTGGCTTATGCGTTTCAACTTGAAGGATATTCAACTGGAATTCTTGATGCTGAACGCGCAATTAATATGGCAAAGAAACTTGAGATCCCTTTTATAGGCGTCGTAGAAAACATGGCTGGATTTGTTTGTCCGCATTGTGGTGTTGTTGCTGAGATATTTGGTGCTGGAGGCGGTGAAAAGCTTGCTGCTGATTACGGTGTAGAATTTTTGGGTTCAATTCCAATTGATATTGATGCGAGAATACTATCTGATAAAGGCAAACCGATTGTTCTTGAAAAACAAAATTGTGAAGTATCGTTAGTGTTTAAATCTATTGCTTCTTTCGTTATTGCACATTCTCAAAAAGAATTACAAACTAAACTAGCATAGAACAAAAATATTCAACATTAAATGAGGTTAAAATGATCAAGTTATTTATTGTTTTACTTATTATTTCTGGTGTCTCGGTATTCGGACAATCACACAAAGATTATCTTTCCGGACCTTTTAATAGTCCGCAAGAAGTAACGCAAGAATGTTTGA
>PFVB01000088.1:7735-9467 GCA_002790395.1 Ignavibacteriales bacterium CG_4_9_14_3_um_filter_34_10
TCAAAAGAAATTATGAAAACAAATCATTGGACATGGCTTGATGAAGAGTTTTCTGATGCTGATGGAAACAAAGTGCAAATGGGCAAGAAAAATTTTATAAATAATTTTTGTATTGCTGTCCCTTCAAATTATCCGCGCTGCACAAGCTGCCATGTCGGTTATGGATGGAAAGATTCGTCCTTTGATTTTAAAGTTGAACAAAACGTTGATTGTTTAGTTTGTCACGAACAAAGCGGTACTTATGTAAAAGTACCTACAGGGGCGGGTATGCCTGACCCAAAAGTTGATTTATTAGCATCCGCACAAAGTGTTGGTAAAACAACAAGAAAAAATTGTGGTGTTTGCCATTTTGATGGTGGTGGTGGAACCGGTGTTAAGCACGGGGATTTAGATGATAGTCTTTATGATCCAAAACCCGAAACTGATGTTCATATGGGAGCACTTGGATTTTCTTGTTCCGATTGCCACACAACTAAAGAACATAAAATTATGGGTGCAAGTCATGGTTCAATAGCTTCTGGTCAAAATCATATTTATTGCACAGATTGCCACGAAGGTGAAATTCATACCAACAAAACCATAAACAAACATCTTAGCTCAGTTGCCTGCGAAACATGTCATATTCCTGAATTTGCAAAAGAAGAACCTACAAAAGTTTGGTGGGACTGGTCGAAGGGTGGTGAAGATAGGGAAGATTTAAAGGATAAATATGGTAAAGAAACTTACAGCAAAATAAAGGGTGAATTTATTTGGGCAAAAAATGTAATCCCAACTTATAAATGGTATAACGGAAGTGCATCCTATTACAAGTTTGGTGATAAGCTAAGTCCAAATGAAATTTTAGAACTTAACACTTTAAATGGAAGTATAAATGATCCTAAAGCAAAGATAGCGCCATTTAAAATTATGCGCGGTAAACAAATTTATGATTCACAGAATAATTATTTGATCATACCAAAACTATTTGGTGCTGATGGTTACTGGAAAACTTTTGATTGGAATCTTGCTTCTCAACTTGGAATGAAAGAAGTAAATCTAAATTATTCTGGAAGTTTTGCTTTTGTAGAAACTGAAATGTATTGGCCAATAAATCATATGGTTTCTTCAAAAGATAATGCACTAAAATGCACAAATTGCCATGGAGTAAAAGGTGATAGATTGGATTGGAAAGCTCTTGGTTATGCTGGTGATCCAATGAAAGTAAAGGGAAGAAAATTAAACTAGATTCTAATAAAATTTTTTAGATCGGAAAATATTATGAATAAAAAAGTAAAAATAGGAATAATTATTTGCGACAGGTACAAAAGCTGTGCTGGTGGAAAATGTTTTAGATCCATCAAAGAAAGAGCCGGCACATTTGATATCTACAAAGACAAAGATGTTGAGCTTGTTGGTTACACTTCTTGCGGTGGATGTCCGGGAGGAAATATCGAATACGCTCCGGAGGAGTTAAAGAAAAACGGCGCTGAAGTTATTCACTTTGCAACCGGAATGGTGGTTGGTTATCCACCGTGTCCGTATATAAATCACTTTAAAAGTTTTATAGAAAATAAGTACAATTTAAAAGTAGTGGTTGGTACACATCCTATTCCTGAAAAATATTATCTCACTCATACAAAATTGGGAACTTGGAACAGCGATGAATGGAACGAATTATTAAAACCAACATTAAAAGAAAAAGAAATCAGATTGGCTTATGATTAAGTGTTAGGATGATTTAAAAATATTTAAC
>PFVB01000218.1:0-30378 GCA_002790395.1 Ignavibacteriales bacterium CG_4_9_14_3_um_filter_34_10
CAGAAAGTACAACTTTAAATTCGGTGTTTGACGGATTACCTATAAACCAAACAACATATCTTTCAGCAGCAGAACCACCGATAAATTTTTTGGTTACTTTTTCAATGTTTTGTTTGGAAAGCTTCTCATCTTTTAATTTAGCAAAAAGAATGAGCAGCTGAGATGTCTGTCCTTTTTTAAGAAGAATAGTCCGGATATCTTTTTGAGCAGCAAAGTTCGGATGATCAGAAAATAATCTTAAAGTTTCGCCACCAAATAAATTTTGCTGAACATTGGTTGGAATTACTGCTTCCCAAGTGATAGCATCTGTAATCCCAAATTCATTAATAAGGGAAGTTGTAAGTGCTTTATAATCTAATTTGTCTTTATTTTCTATAAGATTTTTTAGTGACATAATAATTAACCTTTAAAAAGATTGATGTAGTCTTGAAAAACAAAAAGACGATTCCTCTTCTGACCAGTTATTTCTGTAAGGATTTTTAATTTAACTAGATCGTGAATCATAGAATTAGCAGTTTGTTTTGAAATACCAAACTCATCAACTAAATAGCCGGGATTTACTATTGGATATTTATACAAATAGCAAATTACTTTTTTAGCTAAAGGAATTCTTTTCCCCATTTTAACAATTTTTCTTTCTTCGATTTCTGTCCTTAGTTGTAAAATTTTTTGGAAAGTGTCGATACCATTTTTTGACGTTTGAATTACACCGGTAAGGAAAAATTTTATCCATTGGGTAAGATCATTTTTAGTTCTAACAACTGTTAAGTTATCATAATATAGTTGTCTGTTTTTCTCAAAAAAATCAGAGAGATATAATGTTGGTTTGGTTAAAATTTTATTTGCAACAAGATATAAAGTAATCAGTAAACGACCTGCTCTTCCATTGCCGTCAAGGAATGGATGTATAGTTTCAAATTGATAATGGGCAATGCCAATCTTAATTAAATGAGGAACATTAATTGAATTATTATTTAAAAAATTCTCTAGATCACTCAATAATTCTGGCAGTTCAGAAAAATGTGGGGGAATAAAAACAGCGTCGCTTATTGTTGCACCGCCAATCCAATTCTGACTTGTGCGGTATTCTCCGGGCATTTTATTTTTTCCACGGACAGATTGCAATAATATCTTATGGGCTAACTTAATTAAACGCGTGGAAATAGGAAGATTTTGCAAGCTGCTTATAGCATCGTTCATTGCGTTAATATAATTTTGAACTTCACGCCAATCATCCTTTTTCTCATTAGAAATATCTTTCTCTTTTAAAACCGCTACTTCAATATTTGTTTGAGTGCCTTCGATCCTACTTGAAGACGTAGCTTCTTTTACTATGTGCATTCTTATGAATAAGTCAACATCGGGTACAATCTCAGAAAAAGCATTTAACTCACCCAGTTTTAGATTAGCTTCTTCTAATAGTTTATTTACTTGCGGATTGCTAACAATCCATTCGATATTGATTTTGGATGGCGAAAAACTTTTATAATTATACTGTGGTTTAAAAGTACCGGCTTTAAAATCTTTTATATCCATTTTTTTAATAAATTGCCTTAAAAATCAATTATTTCATTACAAAGTTAGAATTAAAATTTACCTTAGTCAAGGAAGATTAATTTTCTTAGACTAAAGAATATCATAGTCAAAGTTTCTTAACAAAATTAATTGAAGAGAAATTGGTGAAAATATTGAAAACTTTTAGTTCAGCACACTTTGTTTTAATAATATCCATACCAGAATATTGGTTCAGGTAAGTTTTCTGGTTTATCATTATTCAATAAGTGATTGCTGATAATTGCAAGATTATCCAGAAAGTCTATTGAGACTTTACCATTATTTCTGCTAATAAAATTTCTCAAACGATTTTCAAATGGCAAATAATTCTGCCGCGATAATAGCATTCTCATTCTGTTGATGTTATCAGTTGAATAACGATCAAGGTTTTCATTCAATAGCAATAACAATTCTTCTTTGTATGTAGAAAGCGATGCAGCACCTCCGGTTCTTCTTACACCCTGGAAGTCCGAAAGATCTTCAAAATCCATTGCAAGTTGAAAAGATTTTTCAGCATCGAAAAACTTCTTTGCTAATTCTTTACTATCTGAAATTTCATTGTCGGAAAGCTTTACAACCTGGCGTTCTTTATCAAAGCTGCGAATTAAAGTGAGTGCTTTAAGATGATTCTTTTCTTCAGCAACTTTATTCAATTCTTCTTTGATGAATCGGAATTCTCCTTTAGCAATATTGAAGATAAGCAGCTTTTCATCTGTAGAAAGTTTCTTTAGTTCACACCATTTTTCAAAGTTAATATTTCTAATTCTTTCTTTCTCTTCATCTGATGCTTTACGCATAAATACACGAAGATCATTTTCAAAGACTTCATCAAACGCTAAATCATTTTCTCTTTCAAGTGATTCAATGGCTTGTTTTTGTTTTCCAGGATCATCGCTGTATATATTTTCAATTAAACCAAATTGTTTCGGAGTTATATTTTCACCTAAAACACTGCTATCAAGTCCAACACTCGCACCAATAACTTGGATTTTCTCTTGAAGCTTTAACATCAATCTAAGGAATTTATCAAGCTGATCTTCAGGACGGAAATTATAAATTTTTACTTGCTCAAAATTAGAACCAAGACGATTTATACGACCATTACGCTGAACCATTTTAACTGGATTCCAGTGCAAATCGTAGTTAATTATAATACCGCAATCCTGAAGGTTTTGACCTTCACTAAGCACATCCGTTGAACAAAGCAGTTTAATTTCTTTCTCGCCGTTGACCAAACCATTTATAACTGTTTGGTTTTGTGCCTTCGGTGCAAATCTTTTTACATAAGCTGACTTGTACTTTCCCGTTTTACTTTTCAGGAAAGCAATTTCATCTGATGTTATATCAATTGAATTTAAGAATTCAGAATTTAACTCTTGTTTGAGATAATCAACAGTAGTAGCAAAGTAAGAGAAAATCAGAACTTTGCTGCCTTTAAGATTACGCAGTAAAGCTTTTAAACGAAGCAGCTTAATGTCTTCAGTAACCGACGAGAGAACTTTATTTATGAGTTCAATGATTTCTTTGTCTTGCTTAATAAAGTTTTTAATGTTGGATATATTGTAATCATCAAGAGTTATTTCAACAAAAGCTTTTTCTTGGTTATTATCTTTATGATTTTGACGTTGATTAAATTTTTCAATTTCCTCATAAATCATATCAATTAAATCTTCGTCTGGTTCATCCTCTTGCCGGTTAAGTGCTTTGGTTATAATAGCTGGCTTGACCAATATCTTTTCCTCAAAGAATAATTTTTCAAACTGTGCGAGGTAGTCAGAATATCTTGCAATTCTTTTTTTGAATGTAAATATTGATGAATCAAAAGATTTGAACATTGTTACTTTCATAACACCGGTCAAATTCTTTCTTGAATTCGCCTGTGCTTCCTCTTCCAATGTTTTTTGAAGTTTTTCTGTTAAGAAGCTGTAAGGAACTAGTTTTAGTCCCTTAATTGCCCTGTCAATAAAGTGGAAAACAGATTCATATTCAGTTTGATGTTTTTTTACTGTTTCCTTTTTTAACTTAAAAAATTCCTCAAGCCCAATTTTATCTTCTATTAGCTCATCCTCATCTGTTAATTCATTAGTAAAATGTTTAAACAGTTTTGATTTTGAACTTCCCAATAAATTGATTTCATCACTAATCACTTTTCTAATTTTTTTACTATCTAATTCATAAAGAACATTCTCAAGTTTTTCTTCGGGAAATATTATCTTAGCTCCGTTCAAAGTAGCATCTGGAAAATCTTTTTTAACCTGATGCTTTGTTCTCTTAACCATGATACGATTAAGAATTGGATAGAGTTCTGAAAATACTTCCTCTGAACCAATTCTACGAAATTCACTTTGCGTTGTTCTGAAAAAATTAAAGATACTTTCTATCCCGAATGATGAGAAAAATTTATCGTTACCCCCCTTTGCAAGTAGTATCTGGTTTGCTAAATCCTTAATACCATTATTTACAGGAGTTGCAGATAGCATCAAGACTTTTGGATATTGTTCACAGTAATCTTTATCAGTAAGCAACTCTAAAAGATGACGGAATGATTTACTCGCTTGTGTTTTAAGGTTGTGGCTTTCATCTATTACTAAAAGTTCGATTGCATTGTTACGTTTTGATTTCAGTTTCCGAAGCATTAGATCATTTTTAATCCTTTCGAAGCTATCTTCCAGAGCAAATTCGGTTATAGAGTTGATGGGAGCATTAAGAGAAATTTCTTTGAGATGATTTTCCCAATCCTCGCGTAAAGATGCAGGACAAATAACCAAAACATTTTGTCTTCCGAAATAACCAAGTTCCTCGATTACTTTTTTTGCAATAAACGATTTTCCTAATCCTACGCTATCAGCTAGTAAGCACATTCCAATTTTAGGATTACGTAGACGTGCAAGAACTTTTTTAACACTTTCCTCTTGGAATAAAGTGAGGTCAACCCTTGTTTCAAAGAAAGTTTCAGCACGGAGATTCTCTTCTATTTCAATATCTTCCCTATAAATTTCATAAAGTATTTTGATGTATAATTCAAATGGTGAATAGCTAAGATTACCAAACTTACTTAAACCTAGTATTTCGATTTTGAATTGCTCATTCCAATCAATGCTTTCTTCATCATTCCACAATTTTTCAAACCAACTGCGATGACTTGGATCCTGGTTCTCAGCTTTAGGCAAATAATTAACAATGCGGTGGTCATATTCAACATCATTTAGTTCAGTGTTACCAAGTAAACCATTTCGGGTAAAGTTTGAACTGCCGATAATTCCAATTGCATTTTCAGCTTCTGAACCAAGTATATAACACTTGGCGTGAAGAAATGATTTTTTATAGAGTTTTATTTTGATGCGTCCTGATTCAATGTATTTACTTAGAAACTCAACAACTTCTTTGAATTCGGGTTTGAATGGTAAATCCGAAAGATCGGCTTTTAAGTATTTTTCAGGGAACGATGTATCTAATTGTGATATTCTTATTTTAGGTTCTTCACCAATTAAAAAACGAATTTCTGAGAAAGTATTATTGTTTAAAAAGTGTTCTATTGCTGGTTTTAATTCCAGGACGGCGGGTAAATCCCAATACCCGGTAGCAATACTGAATTGAGTAAATTTACCAGAGGACAGATTTTCAGATAAGAAATAATTTACCTGGAAATCTTTTCTGGAATTATCCAAAATATGAAATTCTTTTTCCATATAACCCTGTTGAAAATATCATTAAAAACAATGCAGTTAAATATAATGAATGATACCAAGAAAGTTAAGCTGTATAAAATTTGTTGGATGCGAATAGCTCTATCGCAAAGGTAGTCTGAAAATTAAAGTTGCTGACTTTTATCAGCGAAAAAAAATTCCGATCAACAATGGGTATATTTTCGGAAGCATATAAAGAGAAGTACAAAGCGGCAAGCTGAATGGCTATCGGTAGATTGCTAATTCAATTGCCGCTATTTTTGACTTCTTAAAGAATTTGCTTTTTTTCAACACATTATTTTTTCAAATTATGCCTTAATGAATGAACTCAGAAATCTTCAATTAAAAACAAACCACAGTAAAAATATAAGGAAAGGAATGGTTAATTTTAATATGTCAATAAAGAGTTGTTTCCCGGAGTTTTTATTATTCTTTTTTTCTTCAATCATTTCTTCATTCCAATTAAATTTTTGAATCATTGTCTGTTTGTTCATGTATTTAAATTGAACCAATTGAGAGAAACTTTTTCAAACATTTTTTGATTTTATAAATATGAAATAAGATTCAAATCAATCCCGATTTGATCTAAAAAATCATCTTAACCTTGCTGCTTAAAAATCTAGAAGCACCAAGACCAGAAAGAAATCATTAAACTGTTTTAAAGGTTTCTGTTATGAAAGAATTACAGGGGGACTTCTTAAACCAAAATTGTAAAATTCCGGCTTGGGAAATAAACTTGGACAGCAAACCGATGGAATCAGAACAGAAATAATTTGAGAATTAAATTTTACTATCCCGCAAAAAAATAAATTATCTGACGGTTTGTTTTTTCCGCTGAATGATTCTTGTCTGTCTGAAGACTGCACTTTTTGATTATTTTCATTGATATCAGAGGAAAAAGGGAAACTTTTTAGAATTGATACAGCTTCATCATTATCAGACTGATTCCCCTTCGCATAACTTTTTTCATGCAAACTTAAAATAAATGCGTGGTGTAGTATTGAAAATACCAAAGCACTTACAATTATTTTCATCAGGAATTTATTGTTCTTTACCATCATTTTATTTTTTTTAATACGGTATTAAGTATATAAAAATTCGGTGATTAGCAAGCTAAAATTATTATATTATCTTTTAACATTTATATGGAACTGATCGTTAGCAGGTACTTATCGTTGTTAAACACATCTAACTATATAATCTTCAATTGAATTAAAAGATAATGGTAAAGGGTAAAATTATTTTAAAAATTTTAGTATAAATATCATTTTACTTTCATTAGTTTTTCTGCCGCTTGTTCAAGCACATCATTTGTTTTGGCAAAGCATATCCGAATCAGTTTTCTGTCATTCGGCAGCGAATAAAAAGGAGTGAGCGGAATTACTGCCACACCGAATTCCTTTGCAAGTCTGACTGAAAAATCGGAATCGCTTTCATCTGATATTGCTGAATAATTCAGAAGTTGGAAGTATGTGCCTGATGAAGGTTCAAAAGTAAATTCCGAGTTTTTTATAATCTTCAAAAAATAATCTCTCTTTTCCTGATAAAAATTACTGAGTGAAAGAAAATGTTTTTCATCTTTCATCATTTCAGCAAATGCAAGTTGCACAGGCGTATTCACAGTGAAAACATTAAACTGATGAACTTTCCTGAATTCACTCATTAAATTTTTTGGTGAAAGGACATACCCCATTTTCCAGCCGGTTGTGTGATAGGTTTTTCCAAATGAATACACGACAATTGATTTTGCAGCAAGTTCAGGATACTTTGTGACAGAATGATGTTCCCTGCCATCAAAAATAATATGTTCGTAAACTTCGTCACTCAGAATAATTATGTCATGTTTTTTTGCAATGTATTTTAATGCAGAAATATCTTTTTCATTCAACACAGAACCGCTCGGATTATGGGGCGAATTGATAATGATCATTTTTGTCTTTTCTGAAATCTTATCATTCACTTCATCCCAGTCAATATGAAAATCATTTCCTTTCAACTGAACGGGAACGGGAATGCCGCCATTCAAAATTACTGAAGGCAGATATGAATCATAAGCCGGTTCAAACAAAATAACCTCATCGCCTTTTCCGACAAATGCCGTGATTGCTGTAAACAGAGCCTGAGTTCCGCCTGCAGTCAGAGTTATTTCATCATTGATATCATATTCCGCATGTGAATATTTTTTTATTTTTTCCGAAATAGCTTTTCTGACCTGATAAGTTCCGGTCATTGGTGCATATTGATTTTCACCTGATTTCATGTAGTGATAAACAAGGTCAATGAGTTTTGCCGGAGGATTAAAATTAGGGAAACCCTGCGAAAGATTTATCGCTTTGCATTCAGCAGCAATTGCGGTCATAACAGCAAATATACTGGTTCCTGTATTTGGCAATTTTGACATTCGGAAAAATCCCTTTATTAATTGATAAGTTAAAATAGCAAGTCAGATTGTTTATTCAAAATTGGGGTGGAATGAAAATAAATAAAGAAAAAAGAATTGAATATTAAAAAAGCGATAAGTAATTAAATTTGTAAAAAAGAATTTGAAATAAACTTTTAACTTTCTTTTCAGTCCCTTTCAAAATCAAACTTGACAATAAACAGCGTGTAATTTATATTTTGATGTAATCTTATAAGATGTAAGATCTTTAAGGGTTATTTCGCCCGGTGTTTCCCCTCAACTCCGGGCTTAATTTAATAATTGATAGGATAAAGATGAGTAAAATCAGAAAAGTAAAAACAAGCACTAAAAAACTTGAATCTCCATTTAGAAATTATTGGTCAGTAAAAAATCAAATTATTTTTGGAGCAGGAATAATTGTAACTATGATTGGTTTTATATTAATGAACCAATATCCATGGGATAATCCTCTCTCGATGACTTATTCCGCAATTGTCTTGTTATTTGCATATGCAGTAATTTTTCCGGTTGCAATATTTTATAAGAAAAAACAAAACGCAGAAAAATGACTTTAGCAAAAGTTATTGGGAATGTAGTTTCCACACAAAAGAATGAATTCCTGGTTTCAAATAAACTTTTGCTTGTTAGAGAAATTGATGTGCAGGGAAATTACACTACCAATAAAGATTCAATAGCAATTGATTTTGTTGATTCCGGATTGGGAGATACAGTATTAGTCGTTAAAGAAGGAGACGCAGTGCAACAGATTTTAGGGCATAAAAAAGCACCTGTAAATACAATCATTGTAGCAATAGTTGACAATATTGATGTAATCAATTGAGCTACGATTTAGAATCACTTGGAATCATTAATGCTTTGCTTGAGACCGAAGGAATCGGACCGCAAAGAATTATTGCTTTGCTAAAGAATTTTGATAATCCTACCGATATTCTCGAAACAGAAAAAATATCCATATCGAAAATCGAAGGATTTAGCGAAACACTTGCTAACCGGATTTTGGCATCTCTGAAAAACAAAAATGAACTTCAATCCGAATTTGAAACTCAGTTAGAACAACTTGAAAAATCCAATATAAAATTAATTACCTATTGGGATGAAGATTATCCCAAACCCCTGAAAAATATTTACTATCCTCCAATATTTCTGTATCTGAAAGGCGAATTGAAAAAGTCGGACGAAATAGCAATTGCAGTTGTGGGAACACGAACACCGACAAATTATGGCAAAGAAATCGCAAAAGAATTTGCATCAGAAATTTCGAAATCAAACACAACTGTTGTCAGTGGAATGGCAAGAGGAATCGATTCAATTGCGCATACTGCAGCATTAGATAATGGTGGGCGAACGATTGCAGTAATAGGCAGCGGACTTGACATAATTTATCCTCCTGAAAACAAAAAACTTTTTGAAAGAATCATCGAGAACGGATGTGTTGTAAGTGAATTTAAGTTAGGCACTCAGCCGGATGCCCAAAACTTTCCTCGCAGAAATCGAATCATTTCAGGATTATCAAAAGGTGTAGTAATAATTGAAACAAGAGCCATCGGCGGAGCAATGCAGACGGCAAATCATGCTTTGGATCAAGGACGCGAAGTTTATGCAGTACCTGGAAATATACACAGCAAAAACAGTGAGGGAACAAATTTATTAATTCAGCAGGGAAATGCTCAATTGGTTCTATCGGCGAAAGAAGTTTTGAAAGATTTGAAAATCGAAACATCAGAAATTAAAATTGAACAGCGCAAAAACTCTTTTGATAACCTCACATTATTCGAACAGAAAATTATTGATATATTCAATGGAGAGAAATTACAAATTGACTTAATTGCAGAAAAGACATCGATGAACGTTGCTGATTGTTTGGTGAGTCTTTTGACTCTTGAGTTCAAAGGATTTATCCGTCAACTGCCCGGCAAATATTTTGAAGTAATTTATTAGTTGAATGATTTTTATGTTGATGAATGAAAAAGAGACTTTAAAAGATGAGTTGTTCAGATTAGATTATTGAAATCAGTACTTCTTTTTTTTCCATAAAAGTTTAAGTCTGTCTTTTATGTTTTTTTCATTTCCGTTTTCACTTGGGAAATAAAACTGTTTGTCCTTCAATTCATCGGGCAGATAATTTTGCACTGTAAAATTTCCGGCAAAATCATGAGGATATTTATAATTGATTCCGTATCCAATATCCTTCATTAATTTTGTCGGTGCATTACGCAAATGAATCGGGACGGGATAATCGCTTAATTGCTTTATATCAGACAATGCTTTGTCAATTGCGAGATATGAAGCATTGCTTTTCGGAGCTGAGGCAAGATAAGTTGTAACCTGAGCAAGAATAATTCTTCCTTCGGGCATTCCGATTTTATCAATTGCGCTAAAACCCGCTTCAGCCAATAACAGAGCATTCGGTGAGGCATTCCCAATATCTTCTGCTGCAAGTATAATAAGTCTTCTCGCAATAAATAAAGGGTCCTCGCCGCCGTCAATCATCCTTGCAAGCCAATAAATTGCGGCATCCGGATCACTGCCACGGAGGCTTTTTATGAATGCAGAAATTATATTATAGTGCTCCTCACCAGATTTGTCATATATTATTTTTCTTGTATTTAATATCCGTGTAATCAATTCCTTTGTGATTTTAATTTCATCTTTTGAATCAGAATCAAGCACACAACTTTCAATGATATTCAGCATCTCACGTGCATCACCGTTAGAAATTTCAAACAAAAAATTTTCATCAACCAATTCAATTTTGAAATGAGAGAGATATGCATCTTTTTTGGTAGCATTCAAATATATTTTTCCCAAATCATCATTTGATAATCTTTCCAGAATATAAACGCGGGCACGGGAACGCAGAGGTGGAATAACTTCGAAAGAAGGATTTTCTGTTGTTGCACCGATTAAAATAATCGCACCGCCTTCAACAGCAGCGAGAAGAGAATCCTGCTGGCTTTTACTGAACCTATGTATTTCATCGATAAAAAGAATAGTGCGTTTGTTATAGTCCCTGTTTTTTTCAGCAATAGCAATCACTTCTCTCACTTCTTTGACACCGGAAGAAACTGCATTGAGCTGAAAAAATTCACTTTCAGTTGAAAAGGCAATGATATTTGCAAGAGTTGTTTTACCGCTTCCCGGTGGTCCCCAAAGAATAAACGAAGATAGAGATTTTGACTCAATCATCTTTCTGAAAAAGCTTTCCTTACCAATAAGTTTATGCTGTCCAAAAAAATCATCCAAACTTTTTGGTCGCACTCTTTCAGCAAGGGGTATATTTAATTCGTCGGGTTTTAAGTTCATTTTATTTCGAATTCAATTACCTTTTCATTTGGTTTAATCATACGAAACTGTTCACGTGCAACTTTTTCCAATTTGAAATTACTGTTAGTAAGTGAATCAATTTCACTTCTCATATTTTGCAGGTCAGAGTCAATCTTGTTAATCTGAGAGGACAATTCAGATAAATCATTCTTGAGCTTGAAATATTTTATCAAACCATATTCGTTAAAAAAAAGGAAAAATGCGAGTATAAGAGAAATAAAAATAAGAACAATATTCCTAAGTAATTCCTTTTTCATTTTCAAATCAATGCATTCTTAATAATTTTATCTACTAATTGGTCAAAATCAATTCCTACCGCCTTTGCAGCTTTCGGAAGAAGACTTGTATCGGTCATACCTGGTAATGTGTTTACTTCAAGACAATATGATTTGTATTTTGAACTCAGACGAAAATCAATTCTTGCATAAGATTGACATCCGACAGAATTATAAGCCAACAGAGCTTGATGATGCAGATGAGTGGACACAGCCTCCGGCAAATTTGCAGGAACTTCATACTCGCTCATTCCATGCGTGTATTTGCATTCATAGTCATAGAAACTATGCTTTGGCTTAATTTCTAAAACAGGTAATGCATGATTATCAAGAATACCAACGGTTATCTCATGACCATCAATATATTCTTCAATAAGTAAATTCGGAGAAACGGCAAAAGATGTTTCGAGAGATTTTTCTAATTCAACTTCACCTCTGCATATACTTAATCCAATAGCCGAGCCTTGATCGTTTGGTTTTATAACACAAGGATAACCAAAGAATTTTTTAATTTTTTCATTCAGAAGATCGATATTTAAATCAGATTTTGAAACTAAAATCCATCGCGGAGTTTGCACATCAAAATGCTGAAACATGATTTTCGAAAACGTTTTATTCATCGATATTGAACTGGCAAGAGCTTTTGAACCTGTGTAAGGAATTCCTTTCAAATCAAGAATTGCCTGAATGGTTCCGTCTTCGCCATAAGTACCGTGCAGACCGATAAAAACAACATCTACTCCATCAAGATGATTCGAATTGACAGCATATAAATAATTTTTTGGAGAAACTTCAGCAATATCTTTAGTAAAATAATCATTTTCATTTTGAGGCTGCTTTAACCCATATGCCGGATCGATTATTTTATATTCATATTCTAAATTTTTTAATGAATTTAAGATTGAAAGGCTTGAATGTTTTGAAACTTCCCTTTCGCCCGAAGCACCACCGACAAGCAGTGCAACTTTAATTTTCTTTTTCATATTAAATGTATTTGTTTTTTGAATTAATTTTTATGTTATAAGTTTTTTCTGCAATTGAGTACAAATCTGATAATTGCTTCTTGTTCAGATGATTGATTTCCCCAAGGTTAAATGAGTTGATTATAATCTTTGAAAAATGTTCAAGTTTATCCATTTTATAATAAGCATCGCGTAAACTTTTTCCTGATGTTACGGCACCGTGATTTTTCAGAATATATACAAAAGCATTTTCGACATATTGTTTCAGCGAATCAGTAACTTCGTTTGTAGATGGAGTAGCATATTCACAGAGAGCAATTTTCCCGAGTGTTAAAACAACTTCAGGAAAAACAGCGAAGTTTATTTTTCGTTTTGTAATACTTATCGAGGAAGTAAAAGTTGGATGACAATGAATAACGGAGTTGATATCAGTCCGGTTTTTATATATGAATGTATGCAATTTATATTCAGTTGATGGTTTGCCTTTTCCGCTTAAAACATTTCCATCCAAATCAATTTCGATTAAATCTTTTTCTCTGATCTCAATCTTCGGCAATGCAGAAGGAGTAATTAAAATTCTATTCCCCGAAAGTCTGACTGATAAATTTCCATCGAAAGCAGAAACAAATCCCTTTTGATAAACAAGATGGCAATAATGTACTAACTCTGCTTTGGTTGACATTGTGATTCCAATTCTTCCATAAGAAGAACATTTTTCAAAGCTTCTTCACCGCCGACAAAAGGTTTCTCATTATTCAAAAATGATTTCTGGACTGATTTAAGCAAGAAGGATAATTTGTTTGCTCTTTTTCTAAACGCCTTTTTAGCTTCACCATGAATATCAATAATAATTTTAGCAATTCCATTCCGGTTTGAAACTAATCTTTCAATAGTAATGCTGCCTTTATATCCAACAATTTCAATTCTGTTTGGAGCTTTCTGGCAATTAAATGACACATTAAAATATCCGTAATTGCCTGCCTCAAATTTTAAGACTGCAAGCGCATTATCATCTACCTGACTCGAATAAACAACATTATCAACAAAACCTTTTACCTGCTGAATATCGCCGCCAAGAAACATTAATAAATCAATCATGTGCGTACCAATATCTCTCAAAACACCGCCGCCACTATCCGCTTTAGTAAATCGAAAGTTATCGTTTGGAGAATAATTAACATTATAATTTGCAGAGATGTAAACAATTTTACCAAGGAGCTGCTTGTCAATTAATTCTTTCGCCTTGATTACCAATGGGTGAAAACGATAAACATAATTTACAGCAAGTTGAACATTATTTTGATTGCACACTTCAATCATTTCTTTAACTTGTGTTGAATTTAGTGCTAATGGTTTTTCACAAAGAATATTCTTACCGGCTTTTGCAGCTTCAATCACCTGCCAATAGTGGTCTGAATTTTTGCTGGATATATAAAGTGCATCGAAATCTTCTTTTAAGAATTCCTGAAAATCATTAAAGTAATTCTTAGCAGAAAATTTTTCGGCAATAAACTTTGCGCGAGCTAAATTAGAACTGTAAACAGTAGTTAATTTATTTCTTTTATTCTGTTTTAACGTTGGCAAAAATGCTGTTTCGAGAAAATTGCCACAACCTGCGACACCCCACTTCATATTCAAAAATTTTTTAGGAATTCTGAGTCGTTCTCTTAACTGAGGGACTTTCAAAGTTTTAACCTCTTCATTAGTTTGTTAATTGGTTTTGAATTTTGCATTATATAAAAATGAATGGCAGGAACGTTTTTATTTAAAAGTCCTTCGACTTGTTTCAGAGTCCATTCTACGCTGACATCAACAACATGTTCAGGTTTTGCCTCTGCAATTTCATCAGCAAGTTCATTCGGAATATCAATATAAAAGTTTTTCGGTATTGAAGAAAGATTTTCCTTTGATGTAAGAATTTTGAGTCCCGGAATAATTGGCACATTAATACCATTGCTTCTGCACAAATCCAGATAATTAAAATACTTGCTGTTATCAAAAAACATCTGAGTAACGATATAATCAGCACCTGCTTCAACTTTCTGTTTAGTAAACTTAATGTCAGTCAGAAGATTCGGTGATTCAAAATGTTTCTCAGGATAACCGCTTGTACCAATGCAAAAATTCATTGGCTTCGCATCAAGTAAAGAATCTTCAAGATATTTACCTTTATTCATTCCATCAATCTGCTCAATCAAATCAACAGCATAAGTGTTCACTGACCTTCCGAATTTTATAGGTTTTTTATAACCATTATCATCGCCGCGGATAGCAAGCAGATTGTCAATTCCGAGATAGTGAAGCTCAATCAAAAAATCTTCAGTTTCTTCTTTTGTAAAGCCGTTACAAATAACATGCGGAACTGCATCAGCATTGTACTTATGTTGTATCAATGCACAAATTCCAAGCGTACCCGGTCTTTTTCTTTTTACTCTTACTTTAAATTCCCCATGCGAATCTTCTTCATAAATAACTTCAGCTGAATGAGAAGTGATATCAATAAACGGCGGATTGTACTTAATAATGTCATCAAGGACATTCATCAATTGTTTAATATCGCCGCCCCGCTTTGGTGGAATGATTTCAAAACTTATTAATGTGTTTTTTGCTTTTGCTAAATGTTCAATTACTTTCATAAAATTTCTTTTTGTTTTTCGAAATTTACAATTTTTTTTATTATGAGCTACTTACTTACCGGAATTAATTCTATTCGGTTTGCACTCATCGTGTTTCCTGAACTTCCGCCTGAACTCAGATTAAGATATTTTTTTGTAAGCCACATTTTAGTCATATCTGAGTAATGCGGGCTCATAAAATGACCGGATTGACCATTCGGCAAAATATATTTAATATTATCCTTGTTTGAGAAATCATAAACAAATCTCATCGAAGGACCAAGTTTAACTTTGAAAGGTTCATTAAATGTGTATTCAGTATTGAAAACTGTTGTCCCATCGCCGCCAACAGAATAAGGTCCATTATCAAATATTTGTGATAAGAATTCCGAACCTGATGAAAAAACGTGTTTGAATTGAATTTTATGAATGTTTCCCCATTGCCAATTTGCGGGATCTTTTCCCTGATTTTTCTCTAATTCATCCAAAGCATCATCCATACTTTTACGTATAATATCGTCCATGGTTTCCACTTTTTTCGTATGAACATCATCAAACCAGCGCGATGTTTCTTTTGCAAGAAGATCTTCAACAACCCGATATGGTATGTTTGCAATAAATATGTATTGCTTAAACAAGTCCTTACCCATTTCGTCATAAAAAATATTTTTCATCAGCTTTTGAAAAAAGTGAGAGTAAATTGCTGCAGCATAACTTTGCGAATTCATGTTATAATCCCATTCAGCAAGGAGATTCAGCGACACTTTAAGATTCCTATCTTTGATTTTCACTTCTTTGAAAGCTTCAGTTATATATTGTGTAATCCTTTTCGCATAAACAGAATAAAAATCATTTTGTAAATCAAAACAAAAACTTGTGTCAACTTTATTATTACGCGAAAGTTTTTCGCTGATATTTTCAATACGTGATGAAGGTTCCCAAAGATTTGAAATGTGGTAATTAAAATTATCAGATGTTTTATTATTAGCCGTAGCAATAAAACCTGACGCAGGATTTAATAATTTTGGCATTAAACTGTAATCAACAAATCCTTTCCAGTCACTTTCGCTCTTTGTTCCATCAAAGATGAAAGTCGGAGAATTGTTTGCACGGATCGGAATTTTAGCAGCGCATATATACCCGATATTTCCTTTTACATCTGCATAAACAAAATTTTGTCCCGGCGTAGAAAAATCCCTCAAGGCATTATTAAAGTCATTCCAGTTTTTACTTTTGTTTAAGTTATAAATCGCTTCAAACTCTCTGTTGAATTCCAATGCAGTCCAACGCATGCTGAGAACATCCTGCTTTTTTTCCTTCATTATAAATTCATGAACATTATTAATAATCGGACCGCGATGAGTAGAATATATATCAATAATTACCGGATCTTCATTTTTAATATTAATTGTATCTTTTACAGATTTTATTTTCCTCCACTGATTATCAAGCAAATATTCTTTCTTCTTAAGATCAATTTTTTCAGAATAAAAGTCGCAGTCATCAGCCATTACATTTGTAAGTGCCCATGCTATATCCTGATTTTTTCCAATTACAATACCGGGAACACCGGGAAGGGAAAATCCATCCACTTTAAGAGTTGGCGAATTGATTGATACCACAAACCATTTATCAGGAACTGAAAACACCAAATGCGGATCATTGGCAATAATTGGTTTTCCGCTTTTAGTCTTTCTCCCACTTACAACCCAATTATTCGATCCATAATGATTTGCTGCAAATCCCATGAAATCACGGAATTCCCTATCTGTTTTTATCAAATCATCATTCAGCATAGAAAGCGTATTAATATTTTTCGGAATAATTGTCGGGGCATTCTCAGGATAATTAGGCAGCAAATCTTTTGCATTTTCAGCACCATATTTCTTAACAAGTTTTGTGAATACAATATCAGTCCACCAACTTATATTTAACTCCCATGCCATCATTTTTGAAATCAGCAAACTATGTTCAGGCTCCCATTTTTCTGGCTCATAACCAAGCAAAGAAAATTCGATGCCAAGTTTACTTACATTATTTTCAATATAACCATTAACTCCATTTGAGTATGCAATTAGCATTTTTTTTGAATTATCGGATAGTCCTCCAAATCCAAGTTTGGTGATCACTTTCAATCTTAATGTTTTAAAAAGTTTATCAAACTTTATTGTTTTTTCACCGAATATTTCCGAAAGTTTTCCTTGTCCGGCACGACGCACCAAATCCATTTGGAACAATCTTTCCTGAGCATGAACATATCCCTGAGCAAATGCAGCATCCAATTCATTTTCAGCGAAGATCTGAGGAATACCATTTTTATCTCTGATTATTTCAACTTTACCTGCAATTCCTTTGATATTAATTTTGCCTGAGTAATCAGGCAATATGCTTTTCAAATAAAAATAACCAAAGATTATAAAGAATACTGCCAGCACCCCAAAGATGCCTATTATAACGAAGATGCTCTTAATATATTTTTTCATTTTGATTTGATTTCATATTTTGTGTTGTAAATATATTTACTAATACTAAAATAGAAATTAGAGAATTAACATGACATTATTTTTACAGATTTTGACCGCTGTTTTGACAATCATCATCCTGGCTTTCATCATTAAGCATTATTTAATTGCTAAAAATTTTTCGCTCAATAATTTTGTTGAAAAAATTTCCGAGTTGATGCAGATGAAATTCAATGAAAATGGCACATTAATAAAAGATGAATTTTCACGAAACAGAATTGAATATCAACAGAATGCAAAATCCGAAAGAGATGAAATATCAAAAGCGGTTCAAAGGCTTGGAGATGATTTATCAAAAACCATGATGAATATTTCAACCATGCAAAAAAACAACCTCGATTTATTTGCTGACCAATTGCAAAAATTAATTGTATCAAATGAGCAAAAATTTGCCAATCTCGAAACAAAAGTTACAAATCACCTAAAAGATATTCAGGCAAGCAATGAAAGCAAACTTGAACAAATGAGAAAAACTGTAGATGAGAAACTGCACGATACTTTGGAAAAAAGATTAGGAGAATCATTTCGACTTGTCAGCAATCAGCTTGATATTGTTTCTAAAGGATTAGGAGAAATGAAATCGCTTGCTACAGGTGTTGGTGATTTGAAAAAAGTATTGTCGAATGTGAAGACACGCGGAACATGGGGCGAAGTTCAACTTGAAAATATTATTGAACAAATTTTAACTGGTGATCAATTCTCAAAAAATGTTGCAACTAAAAAAGGTTCAAACGATAAAGTTGAGTTTGCTATAAAACTTCCCGGACGAGATTTGAATGACTCAAATGTTTGGCTGCCGATTGATGCCAAATTTCCGCTTGAAGATTATCAACGATTAGTAGAGGCACAGGAAGCAGGGAATTCAGATATGGTAGTTGAAGCCGGCAAAGCACTTGAAAGCCACATTAAATTGGAGGGAAAGAAGATTTCGGACAAATATTTGGATCCTCCATATACCACTGATTTTGCAATTATGTTTTTACCGGTAGAAGGACTTTATGCTGAAGTTTTACGCCGAGTTGGATTGACTGATAAACTCCAGCGAGAAAACCGCATAATAATTGCGGGACCCACAACGATCTCAGCAATATTAAATAGCTTACAAATGGGTTTCAGAACACTTGCAATTGAGAAACGATCAAGTGAGGTTTGGAAAACACTCAGTGTAGTAAAAACTGAATTCAACAAGTTTGGCGAAATTTTAGAAAAGACTCAGAAAAAAATTCAAGAAGCAAGCAACACAATTGAGAGTGCATCAAAAGCCACAAGGAAAATTGAAAAACAATTACAAGCAGTTGAATCGGCGCCGGAACAGCCCTTATTGCTTGATAATTTTGAGGAATAATTTACCGAAGCAATTTGTCATTCACCGAGTAATATCTTTAGTTAACCGAAATCTACTTCCGCCATATTTTATTCAAGTATAGTTTTGCTATACAAATAGGAGAAAATATGTCAAGAAATAAATTTTTTGAAGTTCGCACTTTAATTGGACTATTAGTGCTTGCAATCGGCGCAATGTTTCTGCTTCAGAATTTCGGATTGTTAGGATTTAAAATCTCAAAAATTATTTTTCACTGGCACACAATATTGATTGTAATTGGACTGATTTTAGTCACAACATCAACCAACATGACAAGCGGCTTAATTTTAATCACAATCGGAATAATCGGATATATGCCATCACTTTGGCCATTAGTATTAATCGGCTTGGGTTTGTATATCATTTTAAGAGTCAGGGATGGATCGGAAGATAATTCAAAGAATATTCCGAATAAAGATTTCAATTCAAATTCTATAGAGATAAATGAAGTTGCAATTTTTGGCGGCGGGAAAAAATTCATTCAATCAGAAAATTTCATGGGAGGAAAAATAACCACAATTTTTGGCGGATTAGAAATCAATCTTCTGGAAAGCAAGTTAGCCGAAGGTGAAAATTGTATTGAATTATTTGCAATGTTCGGTGGTTCGACGATTTTTGTACCGTCGGATTGGAAAGTCGAATTAGATGTAATTTCAATTTTTGGCGGTTATTCTGACAGCAGAAAATTTATGACAAATCAAGATGCAAATTCACCAAGAGTACTGAAAGTACGAGGTCTGGTGCTATTTGGCGGCGGCGAAATTAAAAATTAGGAGAAAGCAAAATGAAATCATCACAAGGTAAAATTATTTTCGGTTCACTATTAATACTTGCAGGAATTTTATGGTTAAGCGATTCATTTGATATGTTCCCTTTTCAAATGCATAATATAATTTTTTCATTTCCTGCAATTTTATTTTTAGTGGGAGTTATCATACTTGCAAATTCAAAAAACAATCTTGTAGGATACATTTTTGTTTTTATTGGAGGTTACAACATTTTAACTGATTTTTTTCATATCCCGTTAGGAAGATTTGCCGGTGATTTCTGGCCAATTTTATTAATCATCTTTGGAGTTTATATTCTTTTGAAAAATAAAGAAGGAAACAAATCGACAAATATTAATTCAAAACCCAAATTTGATGTCGGTGATTTTGATAAAACCACTTACAATTCGACGGAACAAGATTTCATTGACGAATTCGTAATTTTCAGCGGAAGTGAAAAGCGGATTTTGTCAAACAATTTCAGAGGCGGAAAAATTACAACTTTATTCGGCGGAACTGATATTGATTTGCGACAAACGACACTTGCTGAAGGAACTAATACGCTTGAAATCATAACCATATTCGGCGGGATTGATTTGTATCTGCCTAAAGATTGGAATGTAATCATAAATGTCACTCCTATTTTTGGTGGCTTTGATGATGAACGCATTCTAAGATTCGATCAAAATAAAGATTCCAAGAAAACATTGATACTAAAAGGAGTTGTAATATTTGGCGGCGGGGATTTGAAGAGCTGATGAAAGTTGATATAATTAAATATCGATTTGGATTTTTTATATTTTCATTTGTTTGCCTAATTAATTCAATCGCTCAATTTTTTATTATTTACAAAGGCTTTGGGATAAATATTTGGGAAGCAATAATAGACAGCAGTATTTATAATACTATATTTTGGTTGCTGAGTTTTGGGCTGTGGTATCCAATCAAATATATCAAATTCAACGAGAAAAGGATAAGCCTATTTGCACTCAATCATTTATTAACAGGATTTGCAACTTCATTAGTTTGGACATATTCCGGTTTCTACTTTATCTCATCGATAAAATCACTTAGTGAAAAGTATCTTCTGTTTTTAGATGTTTCTTTAAACTGGAGAATTAGTATCGGTATTTTTTATTATGGAACTGCCCTTGCATTTTTTTATTTATACATGTTTTATAATGATTTGAGGAAAAAGGATGAGAAAGAAAAAGAATTACAGTTGATGGTAAAAGAGGCAGAAATAAAATCATTAAAATATCAAATCAATCCGCATTTTATTTTTAACAGCTTAAATTCTATCAGTTCTTTAATAATCAGTGACTCAGAAATGGCAAAAAAAATGACTTTGCTTTTATCCGACTATATGCGAAATGTTTTTGCTAAAAAAGATACACCTTTTGTTCGGTTAAAAGATGAATTTGAAAACATAAACCTGTACCTTGCAATAGAAAAAGTTAGGTTTACTGATAAATTCAGTTTCACTTATGATTGCAAAAATGAATATGAAAATATTTTAGTTCCTCATATGATTTTGCAGCCAATTTTTGAAAATATCATCAAACATGCTATTCATGAAACTGTCGGGAAAATTAATATTCTTTTTGAATGCAAGAATGAAAACGGGTTTCTGAAATTAAAAATCGAAAATGACATTGAACCAGATGTTATCAGCAGAAAAGGAAGCGGCTTGGGACTAGAAAATATTTCAAACAGACTAAAGTTGATTTACGGTTTATCTGACCTGTTTACTTATAAGAAAGAAAACGACAAATTTATTGTTGAAATAAAAATTCCTGTTCAGCATGAAAAATAAAATTAAGACAATTATTGTAGAAGACGAATATCTGGCTCGTGATTTGCTAAAAAGATATCTTTCAAATCACGATGATTTAATTGTTATTGATGAATGCGAAAACGGATTTCAAGCCGTAAAATCCATCAATGAGTTGAAACCTGATTTAATTTTTCTTGATATTCAGCTTCCCAAGATTAATGGATTTGAAGTACTTGAATTGCTGGATTATAAGCCGCAAATAATTTTTACAACGGCATACGATGAATATGCTGTAAAAGCCTTTGAAGTTAATGCCCTTGATTATCTAATGAAACCTTATTCCGAAGTGCGATTAGGAAAGGCATTAGAAAAAGTTCGGAAACAACTGATTGAAAATTCTGTTCAATCAGAATCTCCACTGAATATCACTACCAATTTTAATTATAAATCCGAAGCATTATCAAGAGTAATAGTAAAGAAGAACAAAGACATAATAATTATTCCTGTCACGGATATAATATTTTTTGAAGCCGAAGACGATTATGTTAATATCAATTCAAGCAAAGGAAAATTTTTAAAATATAAAACGATGAAATATTATGAAGATAATTTACCGAAGGACAAATTCATACGTATTCACCGCTCGTATATTATAAACATATCATTCCTTAAAAAAATCGAGAGCTTGGAAAAAGATACGCACTATGCAATATTGCCCGATGGTCAGAAGATTCCAATCAGTAAAAATGGATTTGGAAAATTAAAATCATTCATCCAATAATTCTTCACCGCTAATTGCTGAATTAGTTTATCATTTTTATATTTGAAAAGAAATTTGGAGTAAATATGGCAGTTGATAAAGATTTAGAATCAATTCAAGAAGTTCGGGACAAAGTTGAAACAGCCCGGAAAGCACAATTGGAGTTCAAGCATTTCAATCAGGAACAGGTTGATAAAGTAGTTAAAGCAATGACAGATGCGGGTTTTGCTGCTTCCGAAAAATTAGCAAAACTTGCGTGGGAAGAAACAGGATTTGGTAAATGGGAAGATAAAGTAGTAAAGAATCAATTCGGCACAAAGCATATTTATGATTCAATTAAAGACTTAAAAACTGTCGGAGTAATTTCTGTTGAGAAAGGCGGAAAAATATTAAAGATTGCTGAACCAATGGGAGTTGTTGCGGGATTAATCCCTTCAACAAATCCGACATCAACTGTTATGTTCAAATCAATTATTTCATTAAAATGCAGAAATTCTATTGTTGCAAGCCCTCATCCCAAAGCAGTGAAATGCACGATGGAGGCTGTTAAAATTTTATCCGAAGCTGCAAAGAACGCCGGTGCGCCTGATGGATTAATCCAATGTTTGGCTACTCCAACTTTAGCCGGTACTGAGTCATTGATGAAACACAAAGATGTCGCAGTAATACTTGCTACAGGAAGCACTCCAATGGTTAAAGCAGCTTACAGTACCGGAAATCCTGCTTACGGAGTTGGTGGAGGAAACGTACCCGCATTTATTGAAAGAACTGCCAATGTTTCTAAAGCTGTATCAGATATTATTTATGGAACTACTTTTGATAATGGAACTCTTTGCTCATCAGAACAGGCAATAATTGTCGACAGACCCATTCGGGAAAAGGTAATTGAAGAGGCGAAGAGAAGGAATGCATATTTCTTAAATGAAGAAGAAAAAATAAAATTAGAAACACTTACATTTAATGACGGCAAATTAAATCCGGAAATTGTTGGAAAATCGGCATATCACATTGCAAAACTTTCGGGAATACAAGTTCCGGAAAACACTTCTGTCCTGATTGCATTCACGGAAAAAGTCGGAAAAGCCGAACCATTATCGGGTGAAAAACTTTCACCATTGTTAGCTTTTTACACGGTTGACGGTTGGCTTGATGGATGCCATAAATGCATTGAACTGCTGAATTTTGGAGGAATCGGTCATTCATTAGTAATTCATTCCAATAACAAAGAAATTATTATGAAATTTGCACTTGAAAAACCAGCCTTCAGAATTGTTGTTAATACTCCAAGTTCTCTTGGTGCAGTTGGTTTTACCACTTCACTGACTCCGTCATTGACTTTAGGCGTTGGCACTTGGGGAGGTTCAATAGTTTCTGAAAATATAAGTGCAAAACATTTAATGAATATCAAGACTCTGGCTTTCGAAACGAATCCGGTAAATGAAGGATTTGCATTAAATTCATTTGATCTGAATAATAATTTTAACAACAATAAAGAAGGCAGTTTTATTAAACAGATTGAGGAGAGATTGCGGGACAGAGCCGGCAATCCAAAATACGAAACAAATTTAAGGAAACAAGAAGATAGTAAAACCAAAAAACTTGGGACGAGTATTACTAAAGACGAAGTTGATCGAATTATTAAAGAATTTAACTCATAACGATTGATTTAAATCATTTACAAATACGAATCAATTTACTATTTTTCCTATAGAAAAAATAAAAAACATGGAAAAATCGACTAAAAAATATTACAACGGGTGGGATATCACAAAAGGTGATTATGAAATCAGTGATGACTCAACTCAGACATATCAGAACTCAATTATTAAAAAGCAAAAGTATAAGAAATTTTTTCAGATAGCACTTTATTTTGTCATTGTAATAACTGTAACAATTTTGATCCTTGCGCCACTTTAATCATATCTGTCTAATTTAAATTTTTCGCCGAGGTAAAGTTTTCTTACTTCTGCATCTTCCGCAAGCAGTGTGGCTGTGCCATCTTTAAAGATCACGCCATTAATAAGAATATATGCACGATCGACAATGCTTAATGTTTCGTGAACATTATGATCGGTAATTAAAATTCCAATCCCTTTATGTTTCAGATTAGCAACGATGTTCATAATATCTTCAACAGCAATAGGATCAACACCCGCAAATGGTTCATCAAGAAGAATAAATTTTGGATCAGTTGCCAAAGCTCTGGCAATTTCTGTCCTTCTTCTTTCACCGCCACTTAATTGGAATCCTTGACTTTTTCGAATTTGGGTTATGCTAAGTTCTTCAAGTAGTTTTTCCATTTTTTCTTTACGCTGCGGATCAGTCATCTTCTGCATTTGCAATACAGCCATGATATTATCTTCAACAGTCATTCTTCTGAAAACAGAGGCTTCCTGAGGCAAATAGCCGATACCCATTTTTGCCCTTTTGTACATCGGCTCATTCGTAATTTCCTTTTCATTAATAAAAACTTTCCCGTCGTTCGGTTTTATCATTCCAACTATCATGTAAAAAGTGGTTGTTTTGCCTGCTCCGTTTGGACCTAAAAGTCCGACAACCTCACCCTGTTCAACACTCACCGATACTTTATTTACGACAGTTCGTTTTTTATAAACCTTAATTAACTCCTGTGAACTTAATATTAATTTATTTTCCATTTCACTTCACTTAAAATTAGCAATATCAAATGTTAATTTGTTTTTATCAGGTTTGTTAGTGTATAATGTAAAATTGGGGAGCGTAAATTCCAATTCTTTTCCATCCACCAAATTTTCGGGGTGATATTCGCTTAAAATAGAGCCGAACAATTTCACATCAGTAACTTTTTTATCTGCAAAAAATAACTTTGCTCTCTCAGAACTGGATTTTAATAATCCATTTGGTTCTGTATCCTCAAGCAGGTAATAAATACTCAGAACATTATTAAAAACATCAGTGAGTTTTAACTCATCATTCATAAAATGCATATTGATCGAATCACCGGATATTTGATTATATCTTTTTGCAAAGTCTTTTTGAAGAGAAAGAATAAATGCATTCTGCTTGATTTTTATTTTATCAATCGTATTATCTTTAAGCAGTACAAATATGGAATCACCAAAAAGTTGTGAATCATCATACCACATTATTGGCGGAGTTTTATCACTCTCAGCTTTTACTGTAAATATTATATTCTCATTCCTGAACATTACAGCATAATTTGAAACCGATAAAAAATTTTGCCTTATAATTTTTACAGAATCTTTCGCAACAAATTTTTTCGTGCTGTCATCAAACGATTCCATTTCTTTAGCAAAGATATACAGCGTATCCAACTCTCCACTTTTTGATGTATCTGTTTGCGTAAAAATCGGATTACCTTTAATAGTTGTATGTTTTTTCAAACCATTACTAATTAATTCATTTCCGGTTATAATTACGTTGTTCTCAGGATCAATAACTTTAATATTCCCAAATGCATCAGTAAACTTTTCATTTCTAAAATGGTCCATACTATCTGCAAATATAAAAGAATTATCATAAGTTAATGAAACATTTCCGGTAGCAATTGCCTTGTCTTCATTATTAAAATAAGTCAACTTCCTGGAAATCATTGTATTGGCAGTATCGACCAATTTGACATTTTCCATAAAAATAGCTTTGTCCTCATCGAAATAATAGTATCCGGTTTTAGCCGTTAATGTTATGTGACCGTCGAATAAGCTTACTGGTGCTTTGGAAAGAGTATATTTTTTATTCCCATAATAATAGGCACGTTCAGTTTTGATTATGACTGTATCCTGTGTAGCGATAACATTGCCAATCAATTCAGCTTCATTCTTATCAACATCTTGAATTGCAACGTCACAAGTAATCTTCACGTTTTCCTGTTTCATCACAACGTTGCCGATAACTTTACGAATATTTTTTCCGCCCTCTCGGGTTCCTTCAAGTGAATTTCCAATGATAGTAATTCTTGAATTATTTCCTTGAGCAAATATTGACGAAATGCCTATCATAATTAACAGTATTTGTTTTAAAAGGGATTTCATTTTTGAATTGTCGTCTGATAAGTGATATCAAATACCTTATAGTTTTTCAAATGCTGATCTGATTCCATTCCATAACCCTCAATTATTTCCTCCGGAGAAGTTATAGTCACGAATTTATTTGTGATGATTTTTTTGTCACTTTTTCTCCACATCAATTCTTCTGTTTTCAAAACCACATTACTGCTGTCATTTTTTGCAACCACATCTTCATAAGCATACATGTTTTCGGTAATATCATCAATTCTTCCCCGCTTCGAAGATAACCATGAGGTTTTAAGTTCATTTTCATCAAAGAAATCAACTTTTAATCCATCAATCAATTTTTCCCTTGGCGATTCAAATACTTTAATGTTTTTAGAGTAAAGTATGGCTTTCAATTTACCTTCTTCCGAAAAAACTATTTTTGAATTCCAGCTTTCCTGAACAGGATAATTTTTATTTTCCAACTCCAACTGAATTTTTGGTTTGATCTTTTGACTTTCACACGAAGTGAAAATCATAATAAAAGTTACTATATATAATAAATTCTTAATTACCATTAACTCATCGTGCCTGCAAACCGAGCTTAACAAGATCATGCAAATGAATTACACCAATCGGCTTATCCTTTTCATCAACTACAATGAGGGCTGTGATTTTATAATTCTCCATTCGTTGAAGAGCAAAAGAAGCCAGATAAAATTCTCTAATCGTTTTTGGATTTTTACTCATTAAATCACTTGCGGTAAGATCTTTAATCTCAAGTTTTTTTTCTAAAAGTCGTCTTAAATCTCCATCAGTTACAATACCTGCTAATTTTCCTTCCTTATCAATCACACATGTCATACCGAGTCTTTTGCTTGTCATTTCCAAAATTGTATCCTTTAATGAAGTATCCATGCTAACAATCGGAATATCATTTCCTTTGTACATAATTTCCGAAATTTTAAGTGAAAGTCTTTTGCCCAAACTTCCTGCAGGATGAAGCAATGCAAAATCATCGGCAGTGAATCCTCTCATTTCAAGCAAAGAAATAGCAATAGCATCGCCCATTGCAAGCGCTACTGTTGTTGATGCCGTTGGAGCCAAATCATATGGACAGGCTTCCTCCGCGACACTTACATTCAAAATAAAATCCGATTCTTTTGCAATTTTAGATTGAACATTACCAACCATTGCTATTATTGGTATGTTCATTCTTTTTAACATGAAAACAAGATCCATCAATTCTTCCGTATTTCCACTTTTGGAAATAATAATTACAACATCTTCCCTTCTGACCATTCCCAAATCGCCGTGTAATGCATCTGTAGGATGCATAAATATTGATGGAGTACCAGTTGAATTTAATGTTGCAACAATTTTCCTTGCAATCAAACCCGACTTGCCCATTCCCGTTAAAACAACGCGTCCCTTTGAGGAAAATATTTTTTCGCAAGCAAGTATAAAATTATCATCCAACAAATTTGATAGAGCAAGAACAGCGTCTCCCTCGATTTTTATAACTTTCCTACCAAGATTCAAAATTTCTTCTTTATCCAATTTATCCTCAACTCATTTTTGATATTTCATCAATCTTTTTAATAGTAATTAGAATTTTTTCAAGTCTGTCAAGTTTCAATTGACTTCCTGCATCGCTAAGTGCTTTTTCAGGATTCGGATGAACTTCTAAAAAAAGTGCATCAATACCAACCGCTGCAGCTGCTTTTGCCAGTGGAAAAATAAATTCGGGTTGACCTCCGGTTACATTTGAATTGCTTGGCATTTGAACGGAATGAGTCGCATCCATCACAACCGGATATCCAAGATTTTTCATTATAACCAGTGATCGCATATCAACAACTAAATTGTGGTAACCAAATGTAGTTCCTCTTTCTGTGAGCATAATATTTTTGTTGCCTGTCGCCTCAACTTTTTCTGCAACAAATTTCATGTCTTCGGGAGAAAGGAATTGTCCTTTTTTAATATTAACAATTTTCCCCGATTCTCCGGCAGCATAAAGCAAGTCGCTTTGTCTCGAAAGAAAAGCAGGAATTTGCAGAATGTCAGCTACTTCTTTTGCAATTCGAATATCTTCTGCTGAATGAACATCAGTTATAATTGGCAAATTAAATTTCTTTTTAATATCATCAAGTATTTTCAACGCTTCTTCAACGCCAATCGTAGTGAAGGAATTGAGACTTGTGCGATTTGCTTTCTTGAAGCTTGATTTAAATATTAAATCAATATTGAGTTTTGTACAAATATTTTTGATTGCATCTGCTGTTTCAAAAGTGATTTCACGATTTTCAACAACGCACGGACCGGCAATCAAAACAAATGGAGTCTGTCCTCCGATCGTAATATTATTTAGATGTATTTTCAAACGTCTCTCCCATTAATCCCATTAAAAAGCGAGTCTTGCGGAGTGATTGTTTTTTTTCTGTTTTTAAACCGGATATAAGCAAGATCAGTTGCCTCTCTTCCTCGCGGAGTTCTTTGTATAAAACCCTGCTGAATCAGAAACGGCTCGTAAACTTCTTCTAACGTCCCTGCATCTTCATTTACCGCAACTGCAAGTGTATTCAAACCAACCGGACCGCCGTTAAACTTTTCAATTATTGTAAGAATAATATCTTTATCCATTTCATCAAGTCCGTACTCATCAACCTCAAGTGCATCCAAAGCTTTTTTAGCAACCATCAAATCTATAGTTTTTTTGTTTTCATAATCTGCAAAATCTCTTGTTCGTTTTAACAATCTGTTTGCAATTCTTGGTGTTCCTCGCGAGCGTTTTGCAATTTCAGTGGCAGCATTTGTATCAATTTTGATATTAAGAATTTCACTTGAACGAAAAACGATTTTACTTAATATTTCATACTCATAATAATCTAATCTTGATTTTATTCCGAAACGATCTCTGAGCGGTGCTGTCAATAATCCGGCTCGAGTGGTTGCACCAATCAAAGTGTATTTAGGCAATTTTATTTGAACACTTCGTGCATTTGGTCCCGTATCAATAACAATATCAATTCTAAAATCTTCCATAGCTGAATAGAGATATTCTTCAACAACAGGACTAAGACGATGGATTTCATCAATGAACAGGACTGATTTTTCCTCAAGATTTGTAAGTATGCCTGCAAGGTCTCCAGGTTTTTCAAGAACTGGTCCGGAAGTGGTTTTAATTTTAACTCCAAGTTCATTTGCAATGATATTTGCCAAAGTCGTTTTTCCTAATCCCGGAGGTCCGGTAAGCAGAACATGATCGAGGCTATCGCCACGTTTCAATGCAGCACCGATAAAGACTTTCAGGTTGTCAATAATTTTTCTCTGACCGCTAAATTCATTAAAGCCTTTTGGACGTAAATTTTGCTCTAATATTTTTTCATCCTGATCTAAATCGGGATTTGTATTTTTTGAATTTCTCATTGTTTATTTCTATTCCAAATAAAAATTTTTTCTTTAACAAAAGGAGAATATTTATCAAACGCAACAGCCATCATTATCATTGAAACAACCATACCTGCAGCAAGGGTTATAGCTTGAGACGAATTTAATGTTTGCCCAAAATTCACTAATAATCCAGGGAGCCAAGCAGAACCATAAATAATCACCAAATGAGCAACATAAATCAGTAGTGTATGTTTACCGGCAATTCGGAAAAAATCAGGAACATTAACCGACTTAATAGCAATAATAGCCATAACGGAATTCATTAGAAGTACTACTCCGAGACGAAAGAAAGATAAGGCTGATTCATCCGTCCAGAAATAAACCGGCTTAATATAATATACTCTAAAATAGTGAACAGCAAAGGAAAACCCGACGAGTAAAATTCCTACCAAAACAACTTGGTAAACAAATTTCTTTTCCCTGAAAACGTTCTTGTTTTTTGCCAGATAATTTCCAAACACTCCACCGAATATTACAAATCCTATCCAGGGAAAAAGCGGGAAAATTGATCCATACTTGTAAAAGAAATATGCAGAAAAAAATCTGGATAAATAAGCATCCCAATTAATTGACGTAATAATTGGCGCAACAAGGAAAATGATTGCTGCAGTAATTCCAAAAACGAAATAATTTTTAATCCCGAGATTCTCCGAAATGAACTCAAGAATTATAATTGCCAGCAGTCCGAATCCTATTAAATGGAGAGCGTCGATTGTATAAAAAATATTCCATTGTCTTTCGGTTACTGTACTAAAATCAAAAATATTACTTGTGGGAAACCTGAGAAAATATCCGAGTGAAACTAAAAGTAAAAATCTTTTTACGCCTTTCCATACACGAGGATTTTCACGAAATTGAAGTCCCTTATTCATTAACAAATAAGTGAAAACTGTTCCTGAAGAAAAC
>PFVB01000218.1:30386-32711 GCA_002790395.1 Ignavibacteriales bacterium CG_4_9_14_3_um_filter_34_10
AGGCGCAGTGAATCCACGCAGCGAATGCCATATTGTATAAAACACAGAATCAAATGTTCTATATTCTTCTGCCAGTAAAGCATTAATCGTGTGCCCTTGAACCATCATCAAAACAGCAAAGGCACGCATTAAATCAATAAAAACAATTCTATTTGCAGGTTTATTTTCCATCATTCATGATTCAAATAATTTTGAAATTACAATTAATTAAAAACAATAATATGCAGATTAATAACGAGGATAATCTTTTATCCAATTTTTCAAATAATCGGTAATTGCTGATGTTGGTGAGCCGGGGGTGAATAATTCACCGACTCCCATTTCTTTCAGTTTAATAATATCGTCATCTGAAATAATGCCACCGCCAAAAAGCAAAACATCATCCATTTGATTTTCTTTCATCAATGCAACTATCTTTGGAAAAATCGTCATGTGAGCACCCGAAAGAATGCTGATTCCGATTGCATCAACATCTTCTTGAATAGCAGCACGTACAATATTTTCCGGTGTTTGACGCAAGCCCGTATAGATAACTTCCATTCCGGCATCGCGCAATGCAGCCGCCACAACTTTTGCTCCACGGTCGTGTCCGTCAAGTCCTGCTTTCGCAACAATAACTCTAATCTTTCTGTCCATTTTGTTCTTCTTTTTATTGAAAAATAATGCTTGAATTACTGTTATTCAAATTCTACTGAATATTCTCATTTTTTGTCTTGATATACTTATTAAAATATTTCCTGACAATTTCTAAATCTTTGGGAGTATCAACTGACAAAGATTCATATTCTGTTTCGACAACTTTAATTTTAATATTGTTCTCAAGCATTCTTAATTGTTCTAATTTTTCAATCTGTTCAAGATCAGATGGCTTCAATGAAGTAAATTTTAGCAAAGCATTTTTTCTGTAAACATATAATCCAATGTGTTTGTAAATTCCGCCAAGTTCTATTCTATCATAAAATGTCATTGACTCACGTGAGAAAGGAATTGGAGCCCGCGAAAAATACATTGCAAAATTATCGTTATCAAAAACACACTTTACAACTGAAGAAGATTTCAATTCATCAGAATTTTTAATCTTTTTAATTAAGGTCGATACTTCTATAGTTTTGTCAAACAGCAATGGTTCAATTGCCTGATCAATCATTTGTCCGTAAATAAATGGTTCATCTCCTTGAATATTTACAACTATGTCAGCACTAATATTTTTTGCAACAAAGGCAATTCTATCTGATCCACTTGGTAAATCTGGCGGAGTTAAAACAGCTTCTGCTCCATATTTTTCAGCTGTATCAAATACTTTTTGATCATCAACCGCAAGAATAACCCGTTTCAATAATTTTGATTTAAGACAACTTTCATAAGTATGAATTATCATCGGTTTTCCGCCAATGTTTGCAAGTGGTTTCCCCATTAATCTTGAGGAAGCAAATCGGGCAGGAATTATTCCAACTATTTGATTATCAGATTTGGATAGTGTAATCTTGATTGACATTATAAAATTTTTGGCACCTTAAAAAATTCATCGGTTCTTTGAGGAGCATTTTTCAAAGCTGCCTCCCTATCAATAGAATTGACAATTTCATCTTCCCTGAAAACGTTAAATCCATCAACGGGATATGACATCGTTTCAATATTATCTGTTTTTATTGAATTTAGTTTTTCCATGTATTCAAGAATTTTGTTCAACTCCAATGTAAATTTTTCTTCTTCAAAATCTGTCAAACTCAATTTAGAAAGTTTGGCAATATGTTTAACAATTTCTCTATTTACGGGCATAATTTTTCCGAAATGATTTACTGATTATAAAACTTATTTGATTTGAATAATTATTAATTGTATCACTTACAGTAATATTAACCACTGTTTGATTCTGTGCATTTGATTTTGCAAAGACTTTTACATGTGAGTTGTTCGAATTCAAACTTTGGATGGATAGCAAAGTATCAGAAGCCCACTGATAAACAGGGTTTGAAGTTCCACCATAAGTTGAAACAAATATTTCATAGCCTTCACCACCGGCAGTTAAAGGGACTAATTGATTTCCAATCAATGTGCCATCAGCATCAGTGAAATAAATTCCCGGTGACGGATCAGAAAATTTCAAACTGTTAAATGAAGCTTCAAGTATTGAATTTATTGGATTATTTACAATTAATACCTGAAGCAAATGATTAAAATTGCCCCGCTTGGGAGTTTGATACTCGAGCCAATAAAAACTATTTGACAAATCTGTTAATTGCTGCTGAATAGATAGCAATGTACTTGTCAGTTGATTAATATCAGAAATCGGGTAAAAACCATTATTGCCAATCAGTGACATAA
>PFVB01000209.1:0-147 GCA_002790395.1 Ignavibacteriales bacterium CG_4_9_14_3_um_filter_34_10
TTTGCTTGGGCGAATGCCTTCAGCAGTTGGTTATC
Organism: Ignavibacteriales bacterium CG_4_9_14_3_um_filter_34_10; assembly: GCA_002790395.1. Lineage (GTDB taxonomy): Bacteria > Bacteroidota > Ignavibacteria > Ignavibacteriales > Melioribacteraceae > UM-FILTER-34-10. The sequence continues at coordinate 36 of PFVB01000209.1, forward strand.
AGCCAAACCTTGCAAGTGAAATGGGTGAATTACAGGAAAGAATTACATCAACAGATAAAGGTTCTATAACGTCAGTACAAGCTATTTACGTGCCTGCAGATGACTTGACAGA
>PFVB01000209.1:248-938 GCA_002790395.1 Ignavibacteriales bacterium CG_4_9_14_3_um_filter_34_10
CAACTTCAAGAATTCTTCAGCCGGATATTGTCGGTCAGGAACATTATGATGTTGCAAAACGAGTTAAAGAAATTTTGCAGTCATACAAAGATTTACAGGATATTATTAATATTCTTGGTATGGACGAACTTTCAGAAGAGGATAAGATTACTGTAAGACGTGCAAGAAGAATTCAAAGATTTTTAAGCCAGCCTTTCTCGGTTGCTGAGCAGTTTACGGGATTCCCTGGTAAATATGTGAAAATTGAAGATACAATACGAGGATTCAAAGAAATCATTGAAGGAAAACATGACGATTTACCGGAGCAAGCCTTCATGTATGTAGGAACGATTGAAGAAGCTGTTGAAAAAGCAAGAAAATCTGAAGTTGAATCATGAAAGAACTTTTGCTAGAAATAATTACTCCCGCAAAAGCAGCTTACGCTGGTTCAATTTTATCTGTAACTGTTCCCGGTGAAATGGGAAATTTTCAGGTATTGTTCAATCACGCACCGATAATGAGTTCGTTAGAAGTTGGTAAAATAAAAATTAAAGATGCTGAAGGTAAAGAACTTGAATTCTTTACCGGCGGCGGAACAATAGAAGTATTGAATAATAAAGTTACAGTTTTAGCTGAAAGTTTTGAATCGAAAGAAGAGATTGATATGGAGCGGGCTGAAAAATCAGCACAAAGAGCGAAGGAAAGAATGTC
>PFVB01000209.1:1010-10167 GCA_002790395.1 Ignavibacteriales bacterium CG_4_9_14_3_um_filter_34_10
TCGAAAGAAGAGATTGATATGGAGCGGGCTGAAAAATCAGCACAAAGAGCGAAGGAAAGAATGTCAGGCAAAAACAGAAATGACATTGATCTTCTTCGTGCGCAGGCTTCCCTTAATCGTGCTTTGAACCGAATTAAATTTAAAAACTCTGCGTAATATTCTAAATTCAATTCGACCAAAATATTTGCATCCTAAAATCAGGAGTATTCATTTAAAGAAATGAATTCAGAAAAAAGCAAAGTACTTAATAAAATTACAAATGACAGCGTTTCATTCATTGCTTTGCTTTCAATTCCACTCAATATAATAATTTATTTTGCCCTCCGAGAAAGCGAATACCAGTTACCAAGATACCTCCCGCCCATAATGGGAATTATCTCCATCCTGTTATTTTTACTTAAGAATATGATTGAGTTCAAAATCAAAATCCGGGTATTTATTCTGCTCTTGTTTTCTGCAGGATGTTATAATCTTTTGCTGGGACTGATTGATCTTGCGAGTCTGTGGTTTGTACTCGCGATTGTTTATTCTTTGCTCATATCGAAAAAAAATGAAGCGTTTTGGGTTTTCGTTGCCTCGTTTATTACTGTTCTGATTACCGGAATTTTAATGATTACAAAATCAACTTTCATCCCTTTGAAATATAATTTTGAAACTTGCCAGTTTGCCTGTGTTGCTGTAAGGATTTTACATTTCCTGCTTATTGGTTCGTTGGTTTTTTACATATTAAAAATTTTCTTTTCTACAATTCAAAAAAATCTGGAAGATTTACAGAAAAAATCTGATGAACTTGAAAAATTAAATTATGCTTTGAAGCAGGAGATGATTGAGAAAAAAGAGATTCAGCAGAAGATGATAGATATTGTAATTCAAACTGAGGAGAAAGAAAGAAAAAGATTAGCAAGTGATTTACATGACGGACTTGGACCGGTTCTTTCGGCGATTAATTTATATTTCCAGGCTTACATTGATGAGACTAATAAAGATTCAAAAAATGCAATTGAATCAAAATTAAGATTAATTATCGATAATGCAGCCGGTGATGTGTCAAGAATTTCTCATAATATTAGTCCTTTTATTTTAGAAAAATTTGGATTAGTTACTGCTTTGGAAAATTTCATCAATATATTGAGTAGTGCAGAGAAGATTAAATTCAATTTGGAGTTTCCCAAATTCGACAGATTAATTCTCAATCAGGAATTAATTATTTACAGATCAATTACCGAATTGATAAATAATTCATTAAAACATTCCGAAGCCACTCAGATATCAATTCAGTTGAAAGTTGAAAATGGATACTTGTTTGTTGATTATTCAGATAACGGAAAAGGATTTGACGTTAATTCATTTCATCAAAAAAATGCAGGGATTGGTTTGATGAACATACAGAATAGGATTCAGACACTTAATGGAAGCATGAAACTTTTCAGTGAAGAGCAAAAAGGTATGTCCGCAAATTTCTCTATTCCGATTAAATTCAGAGATTCAGTTGAAAATTAAAATTGCTGTGGTTGATGATCATGATTTATTCCGCGAAGGATTGATTCTTGTATTAAATCAAATCAACGGGTTTGATGTGATTTTTGATTCAGCAGATGGTAAAGAATTTATTGAATTTCTAAAGCACAAAAGACCCGATGTTATTTTGATGGATATTAATATGCCCATAATTGATGGGGTTGAAACTACAACTCAAGCACTGAAACTTTATCCTGAACTTAAAATTATTGCATTAACATTGTTCTCCGACACTCTTCATTATTCGCAAATGATTAATGCAGGGGCGAAAGGCTTTGTTTTGAAAAAAGCCAAAAAATTTGAACTACAGCAAGCAATTACTGAAGTGTTTAATGGCGGAAATTACTTTAGTCAGGATATTCTTAAGCAACTTGCTTTCAACTCAATTAATTTAACCGATAATCTTAACAAACTTACAAACAGAGAAATAGATGTTTTAAGTCTTGTTTGCAATGGAAAAACATCTCAGGAAATAGCAGACAAACTTTTTATAAGTCTAAAAACAGTAGAAACACACCGCACAAATATTTTCAGCAAAACAAATGTCAGAAATGCTGCCGAGTTGATTATCTGGGCAGTAAAAAACAATTATTTTACTATCGAATAATTTTTACTCACAAATACGGGTTTCCCCTTAGTAAATTTAAGGGATTTCCTTGTTCTTCAGTTACAATAAAACAATTAATTTTTCACCAAAATTAAAATTTCTTATGAAAAATTTAATCAACATTGCAATTGTAGAAAAAAATGTGTTTTACCGAGAAAGTCTGAGAACTATTTTAAGCCAAATTCCTGACTTTAGAATTATTTCCGATACAGAAAGTTATTCTGACTTAATGAAAATTTCATTAGCCGCAAAAGTAGATTTAGTGCTTTTAGATGAAGAACTAACGGATTCAAAATGCATACAGGAGATTAAAAATTATTTTGCAAAATTGAATGATGTGAAAATTCTCGCTTTATCAGATCATAATAACGAGTGTTTTCAAAAAGAAATTATTCAGAATGGTGTTGATGATATTATTCAAAAACATTTCTCGAAGAAAAAAATAGAAGAAAAAATCAGAAGTTTAATTACAACAAAATAACAGGAGTTGTTTTATGAAAACTAAATTTGTTTCCATTATTTTTTTAGCAGTCAACTTAATTTCAGTTGCACAACCGGGGAAATTTCCGTACCCGGTTATTTTCCTGCATGGACTTGTTTCAAGTGATGCTACATGGAATGACGCTGTGGCATATTTTGGCGGAGAAGCAAAGTATTTTGATGTATGTCTCAATCACGATGGCAGCAACACAACAGCTTCATTAACAAATGATATTGATTTAATTGGCTGGCGTGACGGGAATTCCAATCCTTCACCAAACAGACTGTATGTTATTAATTTCGATAACACCCGATTTGCTGAAGCAGGGCACAGCACTCATAATTTCAGCAATCAGGCAGCAATTTATAAACAGGGTATTGCATTGAAATCAATGATTCAGGCTGTTTTGGAAATTGAAGATGCTGAAAAAGTTGTTCTTGTTGGACATTCAATGGGCGGACTTGAAGCCCGTGAATATTTACAAAGAGGATTTGATGGGACAAGCAGCGGCAGGGGAACAAACTGGGTTGATCAGACATCTGAAGACGGGCACAAAGTTGCAAAACTAATTACACTGGGAACACCTCATCTCGGAAGCAATCACACTGGTGGAATTCTTTCTGCAATTCTTAACGGGGCTGATGAGAAAAGCGAAGCATGCCGCGATTTGCGTTATCCATACTCGACAGGAGGTCCATTCCCGGTGACAATTCCGGCACCGTTTTTATTTGGCGGAATTGAAAGCTCGTTTCAGTGGTCATCAACTCCGTATAATAAGGATGTAAACTGCAACAGTTCACAATCGGATAATATTATTGGATTAAACAGCGGCACAACATATAATAATTTGATGCCATTGCCATTAAATATTTTATATACATGGATCACGTCAAACTTTAATAATCTGGGACAGGACGGACTTGTAGAACTTTCACGTCAGTATCTTTATTCGGGCAGTTCAATTTTACCGGCCACAGCCGATACGCTATTGTTTACCACAAATCACATTTTTGAACCAAATAACATTTATGCAATTATAAGAGGGATTGATGAACCACCTCAAAAAGATTATTCTTATAAACTGATTCCTGATACTTTTACAGCTGGATTTATTACACACATTACGAACCGGAATGAAAATGATATTGATGTTTTTAATTTCACTCCGATATTGGATGGAAATTTGGCACTGATTATTGTTAACAATAATGCCGGTATTGATTCATTTAATGTGTTTGAAGATGAGAATTTGATTTATAAAAATGAGGTAAAAAATCAGGTTGATACTTTTTATGTTGAGAATATTCTTGCTGATAAAAAATATTATGTTAAAATATTTGGAACTGCCACGGGTACAAGCTGGCAAAATCCATATTCAATTGGGTATAAAGTTGTAATTCCCAATGGTGTGAGAGAAAATATTTATCCCAACGGATTTGTTCTTGAACAGAATTATCCGAATCCGTTTAATCCGAGCACGACGATAAAATATTCTGTACCAAGTAGCACAGAATATTATTCTGTGCTACAAAATGTTACTCTCAAAGTTTACGACATTCTTGGGCGGGGAGTAGCAACGTTGGTTGATGAATACAAACCTGCGGGAAACTATGAAGTGAAATTTAACGGAAGCAAACTTGCAAGCGGAGTGTATTTATATACGCTGAAATCAGGCATTTTTTCAGAAACGAAGAAGATGCTCTTAATGAAATAGAAAAAATCAAATATTAAAAAAATATATTATTTTTTTAAAACGATGAGGAAATAATGGTGAAAAATATTGTAATTATAAGTTTATGTTTTTGCTATTACTCAATTATTCTATCACAGGATGGTGTTATAGATAGCACTTTTGGCAATAATGGAATCGCAAAAAATCTTTTTAGCGAAAGCAGTGCAAATGCATACGCTCTGGAAATTCAAAGTGATGGAAAAATTGTTATTGTCGGTTCTTCTGATGACAGAAACTTTATTACTTTGGTAAGACTAAATTCTAACGGTTCTATTGATAATACTTTTGGCAGTAATGAAGAAAACCCCGGTAAAGTAATTACACGAGTCTTTCCAATTACCGAAGACCCGGAAGAAGAAGAGGGAAAATGTGTTGCACTACAATCTGACGGTAAAATTGTGGTCGCAGGAACACATTTTAGCTCTCAACTCTTGGTAATGCGTTACAATACCGATGGAAGTTTGGATGCAACATTTGATGGCGATGGAATATTCTCAACAGTCAATATGAATTGCGGTAACGATATAGCAATACAATCCGACGGTAAAATTGTAATTGTTGGAGAAAAATTTTTTACAGGGAGATCATATGATTTTGTTGTAACTAGGTTGGATAGCGATGGTTCATTTGATACAAGTTTTGCTTCTGTTGGTTATACAAACACAGATGTAGGAAAACTTGGTTTGCAGGATCATTCTCAATGTGTTGCAATTCAGTCTGATGGAAAAATTGTTGTTGCCGGATATGCTAATACAGGGTCATATTATTCAGCGGTAGTTGTGCGGTATAACTCGGATGGGAGTTTGGACAGCACTTTTGGAACCACTGGCAGTGTGGCAACGCAAGTTGTTGCCGGTAACAATTGTTACGGACGCGATATGGCAATTCAACCCGACGGTAAAATTGTAATTGCCGGAGATTATGAGTCCGGCGGACTTTCTAATTTTGCTGTTATACGGTACACCTCAGACGGCGCTTTAGATAACACATTTTTTGATGAAGGGATTTCAACGTTAAGTTTTTCAGATAATGATAAAACGCATAGTGTAAAAGTGCTGTCTGACGGAAAAATACTTGTGGCGGGTTCTTATGAAGTAAGCGGCAATTCTGTTTTTGCGATGTTCCGTCTTTTAAGCAACGGCGAGTTAGATTTCTTTTACGATGATAATGAAAGTATCTATACTGATATAGGTGAAGGCGACGATGTTGCGTATGCTCTGGCAATTCAAAGCGATGGAAAAATTCTTCTTGCCGGAACATCGGGAGAAAATGGTATGTATTCAGACTTTGCGGTTGCTCGCTATAACGATCGTTACATTCAAGCACAGAATATTACTTGTACCACAGTCAGCAAAAATCAAATCACATTCGATTGGACAGATGGAAACGGTGAAAAGCGAGTCGTCTTTATCAAGCAAGCAACTTCCGGTTTAGCATCACCGGTGAACGGCACAACATATACAGCAAATACAGTTTATGGCTCCGGTTCACAAATTGGAACAAGCGGATGGTATTGCGTATTCAACGGTACAACACATACAGACGGAATTATTATAACAGGATTAACACAAGAGACAGAATATCGTGTAATGGTATGTGAATATGAAGGCGAAGAAGGAAACATAAATTACAATGTACGAGAAGTGAATAATAATCCACGTAATGTTTTATCAGATCCGACAGAAATGGCTGGTGCAGGTTATGCGATGCACTTGGATGGAAGCAATGATTATGTGGATTTAGGTGATCAAGCATCGTTACAAATTTCGGGAACTGAGATAACTATTGAAGCCTGGATAAATGCAGCAAAATGGGAACCTGAAATATGGCGAGCGGGAATATTTGTTCGTGAAGAAGGTGATGGACCCAATAATGGTTATATGCTGCGTGTTGGAGATATAGAGAACAGCTACCATAAAGGAGGAGTAAATTTTAATTTGGGAAATAGCGGTTGGCACGAAGTATCTTCTGAGGCAGTGATGGATACGGGAAAATGGTATCATATTGCGGGAACGTATGACGGAAGCACGATGAAGATTTACATTAATGGAATTGAAGTTGCCAGTCAATTGTATTCCGGGACACTGAATCCCGGCACAACAACTTCTGCTATCGGCACAAGTTCATATTACACCGATAGAGTCTTTACAGGAAAAATTGATGAAGTGCGTGTATGGAGTTCGTGTTTAAGTGAAACTGCGATTCGTGATTGGATGTGCCGAAAGGTAACCAATGCTCACCCGCAGTGGTCGAACCTGAGAGGGTACTGGCGCTTTGATGAAAAATCTACAACAATGGTTTCGGACTTAAGTGACAATGCAAATATTGGCACACTTCAAAATGGTCCAGCACGTGTATGGTCAGGTGCGGCGCTTGGTGATACAAGTGTGTATGATTATTCTGGATCAACACCTTCGGATTTCACTGTATCGCTTGCACATGCTGATGGCGATCAATTCACTGCGGTTGGAGATGGAGGAACGATTTCTGGTCTTCACGTTTATCGTGCTGACGCAACATCAATGCGAACCGACGCGACAAAACCGACTGAAAATTGGAATATGGATAATCTTCGGTACTTGGGTCTATTCCTTACCGGAACAAATCCACAATGCAGTGTGAGCTATAATTACAATGGTCATCCGAATATAAGTAATGAAAGTGATTTAGCGCTTGCTGTTAGAAATAATCAGATGGATAATGAATGGAAGCAATTATCAGCAACGCTTAACACTACTGAGCATACAATAAGTGCATCGTTAATATTCATCAGCGAATTTGCATTAGGGTCACCTTCCGGTGGAAATGCTTTGCCTGTTGAATTATCAATGCTGAATGCAGAATGTAGAATGAATAGTGTAGAATTAAGTTGGCAGACAGCAACGGAAGTGAATAACTACGGATTTGAAGTGGAAAGAGGCAGCAGGCAAAAGGCAGAAGGCAATAGTAATATTAATTGGGAGAAGATTGGTTTTGTTACTGGACACGGAAATTCCAATTCACCTAAAGATTACTCATTCGTTGATGAAAATCCTCCAAGTGGGAAATTGCAATACAGATTAAAACAGATAGATACAGACGGCGGATACAAATATAGTCAGGAGATAGAGGCAGAGAATATTCCAACAGAATTTGCGTTGTCTCAAAATTATCCGAATCCGTTTAATCCGAGCACGACGATAAAATATTCTATACCGTCAAACGTAAAAAGTCAAACGTCAAATGTGAAAATAATTGTTTATGATATTTTGGGAAATGAAGTTGCAATATTATTGGATGAAAATAAACCTTCTGGAAATTACGAAGTAAAATTTGACGGAAGCAATCTTGCAAGTGGTATTTATTTCTATAAATTGCAAAGTGGCTCGTTTGCTCAGACAAAGAAATTATTGTTGTTGAAGTAGTTTCAAAAAAAACCTCCGAGGTTTTTGGTGGAAATTGTGATAAAATCCCGGAGGTTTAGTTTTTATGACATATTATTTTTACTGTAAAAATTCAAACGTGTTTTAAGTGCGAACTGTTATAAACTAATGACTTTTCCGCAACCAACCCAGAATTCTTTTATTCATTATTTCACACTTACTATTTGAATAATTCAATTTATATTTTTCTCTGCTCGGATCAAAAGGTCCTGCATTTTGTTGTATGATTTCAATTCCATTTTCAAAGACATTTGATATAATTGCTACATGTCCGTATGGATTTGTTTCTGTTCCGGATAGGACAATCAAGTCCCCGACTTGTGGTTTTGTTGAACTTGGGTTTGAGTATTGGATTAAATCTCTGTCAGTATTTATTTCGCCATCCAAAAGACCGGTTTTGAAAAAGTCTTTCGCATTACCATAAACATTAGGCATTTTGTGTTTGTAATATTCGTAATAGTATCTTTTTACAAATTCCACACACTGATATTTTAAGCCAAGCAGGTATTTGTCACTGCTGAAATTTACTTCGGTTACATTATCAGTTTCACCGTTGTAAAAAACTTTCACACCATTGAGACTATCTATTGCCTCACTGATTTTAAATGGATATTTCTTTTCAAGCGGTGCAGTAGAACAAAACTGCAAGGTGAGAATAGTTATAATAACGATTAAAAATTTAATTCTGTATTCCATTTATTACTCTCTCAAGTTAGATTTAACCAAAAATAAATATTTGACAATGAAATTTGAACAAAATCAGTAAAAAATAAAATTGATTTATAAATGTAAAATTGTCACGATAAAAATATTTGGTATATTTATAGCCAGAAAATAAAAAATTTCATAAAATCAATGGAGGAAATATGCCAGTTAAAGTTGGAATCAATGGCTTTGGAAGAATCGGAAGACTCGTTTTTGGAGCTTTGGTCGATAAAGGTCTTCTCGGAAAAGATGTTGATGTTGTTGCTGTGGTTGATGTCAGTACTGATGCAAAATATTTTGCGTATCAGTTAAAATATGATTCAATTCATGGAAAGTTTAATGGAACATTAGGAAGCGAGAAAAGCAGCCCTGCAGTTGAAGCAGATGATGTTCTTGTTGTTAATGGGCATAAAATTAAATGTGTAATGGCACAGAGGGAGCCGTCGCAATTACCATGGAAAGAACTTGGAGTTGATATTGTTATTGAATCTACGGGTTTGTTTACTTCATCTGACAAAGCCAAAGGACATTTGGATGCAGGTGCAAAAAAAGTTCTTATCTCTGCACCTGGGAAAGGTGATGTAAAAACAATTGTAATGGGCGTAAACGATAAAGAATACGATGCTGCCAAACATAATATTGTTTCAAATGCATCATGTACAACAAACTGTTTAGCTCCTGTTGTTTATGTT
>PFVB01000023.1:0-857 GCA_002790395.1 Ignavibacteriales bacterium CG_4_9_14_3_um_filter_34_10
TGAATAATACAATGATAATTTATTAAAATACTTTTGATTTAATTTGCCTTCGGAAGCCTTTGCAAGCCCAATTTTACTGCTCGGGATTATGTTGCTGTTATTTTTGGAAAGTGCATATTGATAAGCTTTTTCGGCAGTTTCGAAAGCTTGCTCTGACAAAAACTGATTCGCAAAACTTACAACCTGCTGCCCGTTTCCATTAACCGACTGATCAAACTGTATAATAACATCCAATGACTCGTCATATTTTTTTTTCAAAAGCAAAAAGTATGAAAGCAGTTCTGTAAATTCAGCAGTTCTGTTTTGCTCAAAATGCTTTCTTACAACGTTTATCACAATATCCGATGCGTCTTGTCTTTCAAAATATGTTGAAATTCGCGATTTGATAATTTCGATTTGCTGTCTCTGCAGGTTTAGGATTTTACAATATTCCTCTGTTGCCGCCTCATAATTCATTACTGCTGTGTACAAACTTGCAAGGTCAAAAGAAAAAGCAAGCGGATCAGCTGAAACACTTTTGCCTTTCTTTAAGTATTCTATCGCCTTGTCATACGCGCGGTTTTCAATTGGATAATTCGCCATAATACGATAAACATTGGGCGAAGAGTTCATGCTTGCGGCTATGCCATTGTCCCATATCTGATAGGCTTTTTCCGTTTCACCCATTATATAAAATGTTGAACCGAGTAATCCGTAGCTGTTCAAATCTTTTGGCGCTGACTGAATTTTTTTGCTTAACAATTCAATAGATGACTGATAGTCTTTCTGTGATATATAAATATTGTTCAAGTCAGTGAGGTAAGTTTGATTCCATGGCTGCGCAGAATATAAATCAAGATAAATTTGTTTTGCTTTTT
>PFVB01000023.1:871-1081 GCA_002790395.1 Ignavibacteriales bacterium CG_4_9_14_3_um_filter_34_10
TGCTCATATATCTTTGCAAGCCTGTATTTGTTATCCGCATTTAAATTGTTCTGCGAAAAAAAACTTACAGGGAGCAAAACAAACAACAGTAAATATTTGATTTTCATTGGCAGATTATCAGTCATAATATTTTGGTTCAATAATATTGCCAATATTCAGAATAAGATTTTTATCAAAATATTTCTTAAGCGATGCCATTTCCCTGATTTC
>PFVB01000023.1:1130-1335 GCA_002790395.1 Ignavibacteriales bacterium CG_4_9_14_3_um_filter_34_10
CCATGTTCTGCAGAAACGGTTCCGCAAAGCTGAACAGCTTTTTTGCAGATTTCAAAATAACAGATTTTTGCTGTCAAAAATTGTTCGTCACTTTCAGGAATCATATTTAAATGGAAATGCGAATTACCAAGATGTCCGTAAATTACATTCGGCATATTGTTTTCTTCCATTAGTTTTTTTATAAACTCAAAAAAGGCAAACATGT
>PFVB01000023.1:1352-3251 GCA_002790395.1 Ignavibacteriales bacterium CG_4_9_14_3_um_filter_34_10
GTATCAGTACCGACTTTATGAAAATTCTGCTTTGCAATGTATTCATTTACTTTCCACGAAACAGCATGACGAAATACTTTCAGCTTCTCTCTTTCTTTTTCATTAAATGCAAACCATGAATTATCAAGATCACCGTTAAACTCAGTAATCAGCTCAACCCACTTTTCCATGTGTGATTCTTCATTGTCAGAATTTGTTTCCTGTTCAAACCAGACAGCAGAATTTGCTGACTGCGGAATTTCAGGAAAAGAATCCAATAAAAATTTTAATGAGCCGCCGTCAAAAAATTCAAGTCTAAGCGCATCAATATTATTATTATAATTTTGTTTTCTTGATTCGTACGAAATAGTTCGGGCTTTCTCAATAAACTTTAATGCATCAATATCGCTGTTAAAAAACACAACACATGAAAGCACATTCTGTGGAAGTGGCAGCAGCTTCAATATGATTTCCGTTATAATTCCAAGCGTACCCTCGCTGCCAATAAACAAATCAATCAAATCCATATTTGGCTTGCAATAATAACCTGCTGCATTTTTTGTTGATGGCATTTCGTATTTTGGAATTGAAAAAGAATAGTGTTTCCCTGAAGTAGAATTAAAGTTAAAAGTATAATTATCAGCAAAAATATTTCCTCTTTCCAGATTCAGGATTTCACCGTCAGAAAGAACTGTTCTGATTCCAATCACAAAGTTTCTTGTTGCTCCATACTTAAAAGATTTTGCACCTGAAGAATTTGTTGCAACGGTAGCGCCAACAAAACAACTTCTTTCTGTCGGATCGGGAGGATAGAATAAATTTTCAGCCTCTGTGAGTTTCTGAAATTCATCAAGAAAAACTGCCGGCTGAATTTTTGCAAACATTTTTTCTTTATTAATCTCAAGTACTTTATTCAGTTTTTCCATCGAGATAACAATGCCGCCTTCGGGAACAGCCGCGCCAGTAAGTCCGGTTCTATTGCCTGAAACAGTAATTTTCTTTTTTTCTTTGTTTGCTTTCAGAACAATATCAACTATTTCAGATTCACTTTCGGGAATTAAAACCCGTTCACAATTTCCTTTGTAATTTGCTGCATCAGCAAGATAATTCTGAAATTCACTTGGATCTGTTTTGATAATCATAATTTTACTTTCTATTCTGTTGGTTTACCGTGTTTAATCATAATTTGTTTCCATGGCTCCAAATCAAGTTTTTCTGATTCTTCAATCAGCATAATCGGGATGTCATTTTCAATCCGATATTTACGGCGTGTTTCTTTGTCCGTGGAAACCAATGAATCTCCTTCGAGTACAAGATCTGCTTTTGTTTCCGGGCAGCACAGTATATCTAATAATTCTTTGCTTATCATTTTAACTCCTATTTTGTTAATATCATTTTCTTTGTCTCAGAAAACGTACCTGCTTTTAAGGTATAAAAATAAACGCCTGAACTTGCATTATTCAATGTACATTGCACATTATACATTCCAGCAGGTTTTTGTTCGTTAACCAAGGTTGCGACTTCACGACCGAGAATGTCATAAACTTTGAGTGATACATTTTGTAGCACAGAATAGTATTCTGTGCTACTGGGAATTGTAAAACTAATGGTTGTTGTGGGATTAAACGGGTTCGGATAATTTTGATGAAGTTCAAATTTGTTAATAATTAATTCTGATGATTTTACATCAGACGGATTTCCTTCGCCATATTTTTCTATTCCAAACCACAGTGTGCGTAAAAGATTTTGATCAATATCAAATATAAAATGATTTGGCTGATATGGTTTAACAAAATAAGAAGTAAATGCATTCTCATTTCCTTTTGTATCAAGCGGATAAATTTTTATTGAATCGGCTTCAATAATTAAATCAAGCCGGACTTTTAATGGATAAATTAAAGTTGGCGAACTTCCCCAATT
>PFVB01000023.1:3289-4393 GCA_002790395.1 Ignavibacteriales bacterium CG_4_9_14_3_um_filter_34_10
TCATGTTCTGCACTTTTGAGCCGATTGTTATTAGCGATTTATTGGATTGTCCGATTGTTTTGCCATCGAGTGAAAGCCAGGTAATCACTCCGAAATCATTTGCTCCTGCTTCAACAATCATCATATTGCCGGCTCTTTTGCCGCGGAGTTTATATAAATATCCGCCGCTTCCGTTGAACTTATCTGCACTTATATATATTGTGCCATCAGTTGCGTCCCAATGAATTTCATCTGTGTCAGTAACAAAATTATTTGTCGGTGCTGCAGGCAACTGCGAAAAATCAGATGAAATACTGTCAAAATATTTTCCGACTTTCACTGCATGATTCAAAGATATTTTTGAATCAAAAAGAGAAAAGCCACGCCAGTCACCGCTGTCATATTTTGGTGAAATCAATAATGTGTCGGTTGAATAATTTAATGTGATTGGATTTACGGAAGATTGGATAAATCCATTTCTGAATGCAAAAGCAATTGACGGAAAGAAAGACATCAAAACAGGATTTCTGTTAATTGCAAAGTAATTCGCAATTTTATCTCTGTTCCAGTCCTGAGCTTCATCATAAGCAAAAAACATAAATGCATCAGCATCATTGAATGAAGAATATCCGAGTGAAAATAAAACTGATTCAACCTGATATTGATTGGGAAAAGGATGATTGTATTCACTTACAGTAAATGGTTTTCCTGAAACCGGAACACCGGCATACAAACCCGGAATAACACCGCCATTTTCTTTTGCCATTGGCGTGTTTGAAATTAACCAGTCAGTCGATGACCAGGGAATATTCGGAAAATTTGGATGATCCCAATAAGCATGATTATCAACATAATCACCATCCGACATTGCAGCTAAATCTGACATACCGGTATTCCAGTTTGAAGTTACAACCGGAACTTTTACCCCAAGTGTGTCTTTGAGATATTTAATCATTTCTTTGAAATAATTTCTTTCAGTACTTATATAGAATTCAGATAAATCTTTTACCCGCTGATTTGTAAAATTATTGCATGCCGAAAAATCCATTCTCGAAACATTTTTATTCCCAAGATTTTCATTTTCTTCTAATCCTGCAACGCCGGCTCTTGTAAGGCTTATATCAT
>PFVB01000023.1:4447-6464 GCA_002790395.1 Ignavibacteriales bacterium CG_4_9_14_3_um_filter_34_10
AAAGCTGAACTCTTTCCAAACATTGGTTAATTTAAATGCACTCGAACCATAACCATTGTAGGGAGAAACATCATTCATCACAGAAACAGAAATGTCTTTATCAGAATTTGATTTGGCAAAAAATTTCACTGTATAGATTGAATCTTTTATCACTTTCAGATTTGGAATTTTAATTTGAATATGCCACTCGGTTCCCGTTGCGGTTTGCACAGATATATTAAATGATCTGTTTCCGGAATGAGATATTGTTCTGTCAATTGAAGTATCTGCGATAGCTCCGTTGTGTTGTTCAATAAACCAGTAGTTTTTTAATCTGCTGCCCTCAAAACTTCCGTTATCAATTTGTTCGCCTTCTTCAAAAGCAACTCTTCCTTTATTCCATGCAGCACGCAGATTATCTGTGGTTTGGTATTTGGTTGTCAGAAATTTATTCCATTGTTCATCAAGTTCATTTGAGTAATAAACAGGGAGAACCCCATCTTTACTTATTGGTTTGAGTTTATTCTCTCGCCAGAATCTATAAAGAGAATTTTCATTTGTAATTTCTACCATTGCCATTACAGGATCATCAACCAATGATTTTCCTGTGTAAGGATTTACGTGAGTCAATAGTTGTTGTGCATATTCTTTGTGAAGTTTAATTATATATGGATCAAAAAAGTTTACTCCTTTGCTGAACTCAGGCAATGAATCATAAGCAGTCACACCGTCAAACATTCTGAAAGTACGGGACACATGTAAATTCATATTCACATAAATGTTGTTTTCTTTTAGTTGTGCAATAAAATTCTCGAGTAAATCTAAATTTTCAGGAATTAATTGTCTCGTGTAGATTTTATCCAATAAACTTTTGGGAGACCACGGATTATCTAGATGATGCATACGGACAAGATTAAAGCCGAATTTTCTTAATCTGCCTACCAGTATATTTGCAACACTTTTTGAAGGAAACGCTGCATCAGCACCGGCGTTAGTTCCCCAGAATCTTATTCGTTTTCCCTCAGTTGAAAAATGTCCTTCATTATCTACTACAACAAAATTATCATTTCCAATTTCAGTTACAGGAAAATTTGGCAAAAATTTCTGACTTGAACTGTCTGCTGAAGAAAGATAGAAATTAAATCCTCCTGAAAAATATTGACTAAAAATATTTGAGTAAATAACAAATAAGAATAAAACCGCTTTTTTCATTTTAACCATAAAGTTTATTTGATATTACAAAACTAACACTTTGAAAATTTATTTCTTTGAAATTGTCACGCTAAAGGGATATTAAAAAAAAATTTTACTTTAAATTAAAAATCACTTGCAATTATTGAATTAATTTCAAATATTGGCAAAGAAAAAATAAAACTATGTTCTATTTTTATGCTTCAGAAAGGGTTTCTTGTTCTTTAACTAATTAATCATTAACCATTAAGAGGTGTGTTATGAAAAAAACTTTAATTGTTCTATTTGCTCTTTTTATTGCTGTTTCCGTTTCAAATGCTCAGAAAATTAATTTGAGTGTTGGTGGCGAGTTAGCAATGCCTATGGGCGCATTCGGTGATGCTGCCGGTATCGGTTTTGGCGGTACAGTTCGCGGCGAATATCCAATCAATGACCAGATCGTTGGTATTGCTGATGTTGGTTACTTAATGTGGGGTGGCGAAACTATCGATTTAGGTGGTTTTGGCGAAATTACAACTGATTATTCAGCTATTCCAATTCAGGTTGGTGCTAAATATTATTTTGACAAAAGTTTCTACGGAATAGCTCAGGTTGGTTTACACATGTTTACATTTGAAGCAACC
The DNA here is from genome assembly GCA_002790395.1 of Ignavibacteriales bacterium CG_4_9_14_3_um_filter_34_10. Taxonomy (GTDB): domain Bacteria; phylum Bacteroidota; class Ignavibacteria; order Ignavibacteriales; family Melioribacteraceae; genus UM-FILTER-34-10. The sequence goes on from PFVB01000023.1 coordinate 6,241, forward strand.
TCAAAAATCACAATTTTTGGTTCAACATCTGAAAGTTCTAGTTCTGTAAGTGAATCAAAATTCGGTGTTGGTGTTGGTGCTGGTTATGAATTACCACTTGGCGGCGGAGCTCTTGATATTAATGTAAAATATCAATTAGTTAGCGGCGACTTAAGCTATTTGGGTGCAAGAGTAGCTTATAAATTCAGCTTATAATTAATTTGTAATCTATACAATTTAAGCGG
>PFVB01000023.1:6474-13297 GCA_002790395.1 Ignavibacteriales bacterium CG_4_9_14_3_um_filter_34_10
TAAAGCCTACCGTTTTTTTTATGTGAATAAAAACAATTCCTAATCATTGAGTTCAAAATGACAGTTATTTTTTCAAAAAAGTGTGAGGTCGGTTTACAGGCAGTTTTATTCTTATCTACACAAAATCCGGCACGTTTATTTAATGCCTTGGAAGTTTCCAGGGAAGTCGGACAGCCAAAAGAATTTGTCTCAAAAATGCTGCAGATTCTAACATCAAGCGGAATTGTAGGCTCGCGGAAAGGGAAAAACGGCGGATTCTTTCTTGCAAAAAAACCAAGCGAAATCAAACTGATTGATATTGTAGAAGCAATTGACGGACTTGATGTTTTCAGTAACTGCGTTTTGGGGTTTCCCGGTTGTTCAAAAGAATCTCCCTGTCCCGTTCACGAAAAATGGGGAAAACTAAGAGATGAGGCTTTCCAAATGTTAAGTGAAAATTCATTCGAAGATTTAAAGGAAAAAACAATATCCAAACTTAAAAGTCTGGACTTTTCAAACGGAAACAATCACTAAATCTTTTGACTTTTTCAACTCATAATCAGATAAATCAATTCCACCGAAGAATTTTATCTTAATTCCTATTTCTTCAAAATTTTTTCTAAAGAATTCTTTTCCGTACGGAAATATCTCAGTGGTAATTGTTTTTGACTGATTGTTGATTTTATCAATAAATTCAATATTGAAGTAAATCCTGCTGCCTATAGTATAAAATCTTTTTATTATTCGTTTTTCGTTTTCAAACTTGTTCAGTAAATATTCACCGGATTCGGGCAGTATAGAAAAGTTCACAATTTGAAAAATGATTCGGCATTTTTCATTCATAGTATCAGGCAAAGATTTTAATAAAGCAGAAATCTGTTCGGGAGTTAGATTTGCCAGAGTATTGCCAAGTGAAACTATGACATCAAATTTTTTATCCATTATTTGGGAAATATTTTGGACAGGAGATTCAATAAAATTTATATTTACGTTGTGTTTAATTGCATTCAGTTTTGCTTTGGAAATCATTTCTGCAGATTGGTCACAGGCAGTAACATTGCAACCAAGTTTAGCCAATGAAATTGAATCGAGTCCGGTACCGCAGCCCAAATCAAGTGCATTTCCCGACAGATTAAATTCAGAAAGCACGGAGATTCGTCTTTCAATTGACTTTTCAAAATTTATCATCTCATCGTAAAAAACAGAAACATCATTGAAGAAATCCGAATTATCAACCTGCACTTTTGTCCTCTTTTGAAAGTCTTCTGAACCATGTGAAATATAATCCTGTTGTCAGCAAAGCCAAAACTAAAATTAAAATGGAAAAATAATCCCATCTTTTAATCATGAAAGCCATTCCGACGAGAAACAGCGAAAGCTGCCAAGGGACAGCCAATATTACAGAAATAATATCGAGTCGCTTTTCTTTTTTAATTCCAATGACTTCGTTTTTATCTATCTGGTTTCTGATTTTATTCCAAAAGTCAAATGGTCTTGTGATTTTGAAAAAGCTTAACAAAAGTTCATTTTCTGTGGGCTTAGTTAAATATGAAAAGATGAATGTTGCAAAAATGGACGATAAAAAGACAACCAAAAAATTTATATATTCTTCTGAATAAGGAGCATAAAATTTCATAAAAATTGCCGATATCATTCCGAAAACAATTCCGAATGAAAACCTAAATCCATTGATTCGCCACCAATACCAACGGATAAACAACGGAGCAATTAATCCCGCACCAATTCCCATTGTGAGCCAGCCCCATATTTCATTAATACTCGAAATACCGAGTGTGAACAACAAGCCAATCAGTACCATGATTACAGAAGAAATTCTGCTTTGAAATACAAGTTGTTTTTCGGTTGCCTTGGGATTAATTATGTTCTGATAAATATCTTTTACCCAGTAAGCTGCACCGGAATTAACCAAAGAATCAAATGTTGACATCGCTGCTGCAATTAAACCGGCAATCAATAACCCTTTTAATCCGTTTGGTATAAATTCGTTGATTACGACAGGCAAAACTTTTTCCGGGTCAGATATAATTTCTCCGTGCTTGAAGAAGCTTTTTTCTCAAAATAAAATCCTATCAGTACCATAGAAATCAGATAGAGTGCAACCATTGATAATCCCGAAAATTCATCCGACCTCAGAATTTTAATTAAAAATTTTTAGTTATTAAGTTTGCTTAACTATATTTGAAAAAAATATTTAATAATCTATGGAAATATATTGATGAATAAAATTTTTCTTATTACGGGTTCGACAGATGGAATCGGAAAACAAACAGCATGTGAACTAGCAAAAACAAACGACACTGTAATAATCCATGGAAGAGACAAGAAAAAATGTTTAAGTACAATAAAGTGGATTAAGAGTAAAGTTAAAGATGCACAACTGGATTTTGTTACAGCCGATTTGTCATCTCTCGATGATATCCGGAAAATGGCTGCCGAAATAAGCACAAAATTTTCAAAGCTGGATGTTTTAATTAATAATGCAGGAGTTTATAAACACGAAAGGGAATTATCGCAACATGGATTTGAAATGACTTTTGCCATAAATCATCTTGCCCACTTTTTATTGACAAATCTTTTGCTTCCGCTTTTGAAAAATTCTGATTCAGCAAGAATTATAAATGTGAGCTCAATTGCACACACACGAGCATCAATGGACTTTTCGAATCTTAATTCAGAAAATTATTTCGATGGATATTACACTTACTCTCTCTCAAAACTTGCAAATGTTTTGTTTACTTATGAGCTTGCAGAAAGATTAAGCGGAAATAAAATAACCGTCAATGCACTTCATCCGGGAGTGATTTCAACTAAACTTTTGCAAAGTGGCTTTAATATTGCTGGCTCAAGTCTGAAAGAAGGAGCAGCCACATCAGTCTATCTTGCAACTTCTGCAGAAGTGGAAGGCGTGACAGGAAAATATTTTATCAAATCCGCTGAATCACAGTCCTCTCCGCTAAGTTATAGCAAAGAATATCAGAAAAAACTTTGGGAAGCGAGTGAGAAATTGGTTGGGCTTACTTAAATAAATCCGGGAAATGTTATTTGGAATGAACTTCCATTTTCTTCTTCACTCGTTAGAGAAATTTGCGCATTTATTAGTTCGGCAAATTTTTTTGAAATTGTAAGTCCGAGCCCAACACCTTCATAATTTCGGCTCATTCCCTCCGAGCCCTGCCGAAATTCCTTAAATATCAAGTCTTGAAATTCTTTTTTAATTCCAATTCCTGTGTCATTTACAGAAACAACAACTCTGGGATCGTTATCAAGGAGAATGTTTTCGGCAATAATTTCAACACTGCCTTTTCGCGTATATTTGACAGCATTGTCAACTATATTTTTTATTATTTCAATTACCATTCTTCTGTCACCAAACACTTTGATTTTATCATCGCATTTGATTGAAAAGTCCAATTGCTTCAATTCGGTTTTTGGCTGAAATTGAAGAAATAATTCTTCCAGTACATCTTTCAAAATAATTTTTTCGTTCTGAGGTGAAATTTTTCCTGATTCAATGTCAATCAAATCAAGAAGAGTATTAAAAGTTGCCAAAAGTCTGTCACCGCTTTTTATAATATTCTCAGCCATTTCTTTATGATCTTGATCAGCAAGTTCCTCAAAAAGAATGTTTGAAAAACCAAGTATACTTATAAGCGGAGTTCGCAATTCGTGACTCATATTTGCAAGGAAAATGGATTTCAGTCTATTCATCTCCTCAGCTTGATTTCGCTGCTGAGTTAATTCTTTTTCGTATTGAATACGCTCGCTGATATCACGAATAATTGCAAGTAAATAAAGATCACTTCCGACGACTAAGGTTTTTACAGATACTTCAACGGGGACTGTATTCCCGCTTTTCTTACTGAGATTGTTTTTATAAACTCTTTTTCTGCCTTTTATCATATCCGGAATGTTTGAATTACTTTTCTGATCTTCAGGACTTGGAAAAAATAGTTGTGTTTCATTGGTTCCGATTAAATCGAGTAAATCCGTTTCAACAAGTTCTGCGGCAGCCTGATTTGCATCAATAATATCGCCACTTTCCTGATCAATCAGTAAAATTGCATCCGGAGCACCCTCAAATAAAGTTCGGAATCTTTTTTCGCTTTCTTTTAATTCAAATGTTACTTTTTCTTTTTCCTCAATTTCTTTCTGAAGTTTTTTCGTCCGTTCATCAACAATTTCCTCCAGATTTTTATTCATCTCGCTCAATTCATTTTTCAAAAGTTGAATTGAAAGATGAGTTTTAATCCTTGCTACAACTTCTTCCTTTTGAAAAGGCTTTGTTATATAATCGATTGCCCCGAGCTCAAGCCCTCTTACTTTGTCCGTTGTTTCCGAAAGAGCACTCATAAAAATAACCGGAATATTTTTTGTCTGGTCATTTGATTTTAATATTGAACAGAGTTCATAACCATCCATTCCGGGCATCATTATATCGAGCAAAATTAAGTCAGGCTTCGATGTTTCCATAATTTCAAGAGCAATAACGCCATTTTCTGCAGCAAGTACTTCATATTTCTTATCCAGCAATGAAAAAAGCACGCTCAGATTTTCAGGTTTATCATCAACAATTAATATTATCGGTCGTTCACTTCTGGAGTTCATATTGCCCGTTGATAATTTGCTTTAATTCTTCTTTGATTTTATTTGTGTTGAATGAGAAAGCGAGTTTTCGGATTTTTCCGGTAAACTCTTTGTAGTCTTCATTCATAGCTTCGATTTTATTGAGATGTTCGTGAAGTCTGCTGAAATTTCTGAAAGCAAGCAAATCATTCAAAGCCTCTATTTCTTCAATTGGCGGAAGAATAATTTCCGTTTCCTTTTGCTTACTTTCATCAGTCTGATTTGCTATTGACCAGACAATACCAATCTCTTTTTTGATTGCATTCAGCAAAGTGTTTCCTTCAATTGGTTTTTGCAGAATCTGATTAATCCCCAACGAAGTGACAAAACCGTAGTCTTTTGGATTTGCGGCAGTGATGACAATAATCGGAATATTGCTTGTGGCAAAATTTATCCTGATTTCTCTGGCGGCTTCAATTCCGTCAAGCTGCGGCATAATAATATCCATAAGTATCAAATCCGGTTTTTCACGTTCAAGAATTTTCAGAACATCAATGCCGTCAGTGGCTTCAAGTACTCTGAATCCAATTGGATGAAGAAACTCCTTCAATATCAATCTTGCATCTTTTTCATCATCCACAATTATTATAGTCTTTTTATCACCTTCGTAGCCGCAAACATTTTTATACGAAAAAATTTTGCTTTCATCTTCATTTTCGGCTGTTTGCAAGTTAAGTTCAAACCAAAATTTACTTCCGCTTCCGAGTTCACTTTTAACCAGTAATTCGCCGCCCATTTTGTCCACAAGCTTTCTACTGATTGTCAATCCCAGCCCGGTTCCATCTGATTTTTGCATGTTGCTTCCGAGCTGTTTGAATGGCTTAAAAATATCTTCGAGTTTATCTTCAGGAATTCCAAAACCGGTATCAATAACTTCAAAACGAGCTGTTTCATCTTTGTGTGAAACATTAAAAGTGACGGTTCCGAAATCCGTAAATTTTACGGCGTTATTAAGAAGATTCAGCAGAACCTGCCCGAGTCTTTTTTTGTCACCGATAACGGTTTCAGGCAAAGGTGTTTTTTTATTGTAAATAACTTTTATGTTTTTTGCTTTTGCCCGGACATTTATCATCTCATTAATGCCCGAGAGAAAATCATTGAAAAGAAATGTGCCGGGAGTTATTTCAAGTTTGTCTGCTTCAATTTTTGATAAATCAAGTATGTCATTTATTAAACCAAGGAGATGATTTGCGCTTCGGTCAATTACATTTAATCCTTCCATTTGCTTGTCGGATAATGAAGAATCATTTTTCAAAATCTGTGTGTAGCCGATAATTCCGTTTAATGGCGTCCGGAGTTCGTGACTCATATTTGCAACAAATTCACTCTTGATTTTATCAGCGCTCTCGGCATTCTTCAAAGCTTTCTTCAATTCGTTTTCTGTCCGCACGATTGATGAAATGTCACGTATAGTAGCCTGAACTATTCTGTCATCCAACAAACTTGCATTAATTGAAACGTTACTTTTACTGCCATTTTTTGTGGTTAGAATAGCTCTGAAATCCACAATGTTTTTTTCATTATGAATAAGTTTGATAAAATCTGTGTTCCAACTGTCATTAAAAAGAGTTTCAGTAATTGAATGACCAATAAGTTCATCAAACCCGAAACCGGTTATTGTTTTTGAAGACGGGCTTATTAATTCTATTATTCCATTATAATCTGTCTTGACATAAATATCCATAAAAGATTCAAAAATGGAGCGGAATTTCTTCTCGCTTTCAAGAATTGATTCTTCGATAAATTTTCTTTCCGTTACATCGTTAAAAGTTAAAATCAAAAGTTGGTTTTTTGAATTGTTTGTTAATGGTTTCAACGAAACTTCATACCACAAATTGTTTTGGGGGTGATGGAAAACTTCGGTTTTTAGATTTACCGGAACTGTTTCATAATCTTTTAATGAACTGCAAAACGAATTCATGTCAAATCCAAATAAATCAACTGAACTGCAGCATTCATTTCCGACGATATTTCCGAATGAATTGATCGCAGCTTGATTCTGATAAATCACTTTCTTCGCTGTGAAATCAATTACAATAATAATTGAATCAATGCTGTTTAATATTTCATATTCTTTAATCATGCTCTCAGATTTTTTTAATATTTCACAATTTGCTTTCCTGAAAATCTTTGGGTTAAATAAATTCTGACGACCGAAATCCAAAATTTCGGAAGTCACCTTTTCATTATCGGTAATAAT
>PFVB01000031.1 GCA_002790395.1 Ignavibacteriales bacterium CG_4_9_14_3_um_filter_34_10
AGGATCGATTATACCGCAGTTCTTTAATACCACTCTTTTTTGATTTTTGAAAAAAGGCGTTTCATAAATATTAAGTATTGAGCCTTCTGTTTTTCCATATTTACCAAAGACCTTTTTACTGTAAATCCTTTTGTCAATTAAAGTAGTCTTCAATAATTCCGGTACATCTTTATAAGTAATCTCACAATAAATAATTCTATCCTGATTAGGAAGTTTTATGTCAACCGTAGGTTCAATGGCACCAAAGCCCATCCCACCGGTAAGAACAATTTTAGCATCGATGTTTAATTTTTGTAACTCCGTTTCAATTGCAAGTTTAACTTTTCCCGCACCAGAAGCCAAACCGCTTGTATCAGCTCCAATAAATATTATTGGGACTTCATGTTTTTCATGTTTTAATTCAGCAACGTATTTATTCAACTCATTATCTTGTGTTGGAGAAAGAGAAGGATTAGAACATTTTATAAGAAAATCGCTCTTCGGTGTTTCCGGTGAGTGATACTGATTCTTAAATTGAATTTCCAAAAAACTTTTCATATCAGCCCGCAACTGTTAATTCATTTTTTTCATATTTGACTTCTTTCTTATACTTCGAGATGATTTTAGGAATTTCTTTCACTGTTAGTCTTCCGAAATATTCATCATTAATACTAATTACTGGTGCAATACTGCAAGCTCCAATACAAGCAACAGTTTCAATCGTAAACATTTTATCGCGACTGGTTTGCCCTGCTTTAATTTTTAATTCATTTTCTATTGCTTGCAGAATATTTGCACTGTTTTTCACATGGCATGCTGTTCCCCTGCAAACTCTAATTACGTTTTTGCCTAACGGATTCAATCTGAATTGATTATAGAAAGTTGCTACTCCATAAACGCGGCTTAAAGGTATGTCAATATAATCTGCAACCTCGAGCAGGAGTCGTTCGGGTAAATAACCATATTTATCCTGAACATCTTGCAGAATTGGAATTAAATTGCTTTTTTCACTTTTAGGATAATGTTCAAATATTTTTTCAGGCATGTTAGTTCCTTTATTTTATATTTATAAAAGAACTCCCAAATTGTATGCCACTATCTTATCTAATAATTCAATAAAAACATAAAAAATTCAAAGAGATTTTTATTGTTATTTCTTAGTTCTAAGAATGAAAAACAAAATTTTCTAATTAAAGGGTTTTAGTAAACAATTAATATTCAAGTCCTTCGTTCTTTTTTATTGATTCTTCAGCAATTTTCTTTTTGTAGACCAAAAGATTGTCAGCTAACTTGGCATTGTCTAACGCAAGCATTTGAATTGCCAGAATCGCAGCGTTTTTAGCTCCGTCAATTGCAACAGTGGCAACAGGTATTCCTGCGGGCATCTGAACGATTGACAGCAAAGAATCAAGACTACTAAAATTTTTTGAAGATATCGGAACTCCGATAACAGGCAAAGTAAGATATGAAGCCACCACACCGGGAAGATGGGCTGCACCGCCGGCAGCTGCTATAACAACTTTAATCCCTTTTGCGTTAACACTTTTACACCATTCTATCAATAATTCAGGTGTCCTATGAGCAGAAATTACTTTTAGCTCAAAAGATACATCAAATTCGCGAAGTACTTCAACGGCTTTTTTCATAACTGGAAGATCTGAATCACTTCCCATTAAAATTCCCACTAATATTTTTTTCATAATTTGCCTTTTAATTATATTCCCATTGCTAAAATATTTTTTGAATTAATAATTTCAAAATCCTGAAGCAATTATTAATTACAAAATGTATTTTTAATATATTAAAGTCGATAAAAATAAATAAATTATATTAAAGGATATAGTTGGATCAAATCGAACTAAATAATTTGTTAAAAGAAACTTACGAACATTTATGGAGCGGCAGATTTAAACTTGCATTAAAATGTGCTCAAACTCTCTTTCAAGAAAAACCAAGTGATAGCGAATCGGCAATAATACTTTCGTGGGCTCTTCTTGAAAACGGATTTCCGTCAAAATCTTTGGAATATGCAAATTTAGCCGTCGAACTTGAAGGCGATGAAGTAAGGACAATGCTTTGCCGTGGCTATGTGTTAATGCGTCTTGGGGCACTTGAAGGTTCAATTGCTGATTTGGATAAATCAATTGTTAACCAAAGAGATTTGCTTTCTTGGTCTTATTTGAATAAAGCCCGTGCTTACGCCGGATTATCTAAATTTAAAGATGCAAAATTATGTCTGAGAGTTTGCCAGTTATTGGATACATCCAATAAAAAGGATTGGAAAACTATAATTAAATATTATGATTATGCTGAAGAACTATTTGAATCAAAACTTGAGAAAGATAAATTTAAAGAACTGTTTTCAATGGCAAGCAAATCGTTGACTGATAAAGAATTCTGGTTCCCAATTTTTATTTCACCATTCGTAAAAAAAATAAAATTGAGTGACGATTTACACAACTCTTTATTGTTGCTTGAATTGGAAGCTCTGGTGAGCATGTTTCAGATAAAACCCGCAAAAGAAATTGCCGACTTGAATAGGGATAAATTCAAGCAAAGCAAAAAATTCTCTGCAATAGTTGAAACTATTAATAGGATTGAAAATGAGCGGGAATTGTACAATAAAGAGATAGAATCATTGAACGCCCACTCCGTTAATGACAAAATAATGACTCCCAAATCAATTCCTATTAAAAAATTAAATTCCGTCTATTATCCTAACGATTATCTTGATGCTTTCTCAATCAAAATTTTTGATTATTCCGTTTTTGAAAAAACAAAAGAAAAAATTTTTTATGATCAATTCAATGTTCACTCAAACTTTAAAATAGGAGTGGAAGTAATTTTCAGCAATTCATTTTTTAGGATGGAAGATAAAATTTATGACTGCTATATTCTTCTTTATATTAATGATATTGTTTCCGGAAAAACAAACTTCGCTTTGAAAGTTGATCGCGATTGGGATTCAGTAATTTTCAATCAAACTTTTTCGCAGTTAAATCAGAAAGCTTTGAAAAAGGGACAAGCTAAAGCTGAGTTATATGCAGAGGGATATAAAGTTTGTGAAAAATATTTTTATTCTGATGAAACAAATCTACTTACTCCGAGCGAAAAAAAGGAAGACGAAAAAATTGAGATAGTCAATGAAACTGAACAACCGGAAGAAAAGAAAGAAGAGCAAATCGTTTCTCGTGTCAAACCGCTCGAAGAGTTGATGAAGGAACTCGATTCTTATATTGGATTAAATAACGTAAAAAAATCTATCAGAGATTTTATTGCATTTCTTGATTTTCAAAAAGAGCGTAAAAAACTTGGTTTAAAATCTGATAAATCTTTATCAATTCACACTGTATTTACTGGAAACCCTGGTACCGGTAAAACAACCATTGCCCGCCTTCTTGGTGAGATATTCAGATCAATGGGAATTTTACCGAAAGGGCATGTCGTCGAAGTAGATCGTTCATCATTGGTTGGTCAGTACATAGGAGAAACCGCACAGAAGACTGATAAAATTATTCAGGATGCACTCGGAGGCGTATTATTCATTGATGAAGCATATACGTTAGTTAAAAAAGGCGGCGGCGGTCAGGATTTTGGACAAGAAGCAGTTGATATTTTATTAAAAAGAATGGAAGATAAAAAGAACGAGTTCATTGTTATTGTTGCCGGTTACCCGAAAGAAATGACGGATTTTCTTAACTCGAATCCTGGTTTGCAATCACGTTTTAATAATTTTTTTAACTTCGAAGATTATTCACCTAATGAATTAATCGAAATATTTGATCGACTTCTGAAAAAGGAAGAGTATTTAATTGATGATGATGGCAAAGAAGAATTAAAGAAAGAATTTGTTAGAATTTTTAGGAATCGAGATAAGACTTTTGGGAACGGAAGATTAGTACGTCAAATTTTTGAAAAGATTAAACTTCAGGCAAGTAAGAGATTCTTAAATTTGACTGATGAGGAACGAACAAAGGAAAATCTGACAAAGTTTATAAAGGATGATGTTTTAAAGTCTCTGGAATCAGAATCGAAAAAGAATGTAAAACTACCGATTGATGAAGAAGCATTAAAAGAGTCACTTTCAGAATTGAACAGACTCATTGGATTGGATTCGGTAAAAAAGGATATAAAAGATTTGGTAAAACTTGTGCGATATTTTATTGAGCAAGGAGAAGATGTTAAAGAAAAATTCAGTTCGCATATTCTGTTTTTAGGTAATCCCGGAACAGGTAAGACAACGGTTGCAAGGATTGTAAGCAAAATTTATTCGGCTTTAAGTATTCTTCCAAAAGGACATTTGGTTGAAACCGACCGACAGGGGCTTGTTGCAAGTCATGTCGGTGGCACTGCAGTAAAAACAACTGAAATGATAGACAAATCAATTGGTGGAGTACTTTTTATAGATGAAGCTTATACTCTCAGCCGCGAAGGTCAATCATCATCTGATTTTGGTCGGGAAGCAATAGATACTTTGCTAAAAAGAATGGAAGATGACAGGGGCAAGTTTATTGTTATAGCTGCCGGATATATTGATGAAATGAAAAATTTTATTAATAGTAATCCCGGCATTCAATCGCGATTTACAAAATCTTTCCTGTTTGAAGATTATACTCCTGAAGAGCTAATCGAAATAACTCTAAAGTCTTTAGAAAACAAAAAATTGAAAATTGACAACGAGTCAATCAATTTAATGAAGGATCATTTTTCTACTTTATACAAAAACAGAGACAAATATTTTGGCAACGCACGAGTTGTAAGAAATATTGTTGAGAAGATTACCCAAAAGCAACTTATTCGAATTGCAGATTTAACTCAAGATGGTAGATTAAAAATTCAAACAGATTTAATAATAATAGATGATGTGCGCACTGCACTTGAAATTACAAAACCAAAGCAATATTTCGAAGGTAAAGTTGAAACAAAAAATATTGATCAATTATTAGATGAGTTGAACCAGTTAAGTGGTCTTGATAAAGTAAAAAATTATATACAAAAACTTGTCAATAATTTAAGGGTAACAAATTTAAAGATTGAAAGAGGCATTAAAGTCATAGAAAGCAACTATAATTTTGCATTTGTGGGTAATCAAGGTACAGGCAAATCAACAGTTTCAAAAATACTTACCAGTATATTAAAAGAATTTAATAAACTTGAAAATGGTGAATTTATCAAAGTTACCAGAAATGATTTAGTTGTCAATTATCCGGGTCAAACACGTGAAAGAACAGAAAAAATAATAACCAAAGCAAATGGAAACGTTTTATTTATTAACGAGCCTTATAATTTAATTTCAGACTCTAATGATTTTGGATTAGAAGCATTAGATGTTATTCACCAAAGTTTTGATAACCCAAAATTAAATTTTTCATTAATATTATCAGGTAACAAAGAAAAGATGGATGTCTTTCTTTCAAATTATCCTGAGTTTGACAATAAAATTCTAGCGAAAATTGAATTTGAAGATTATTCTCCATGGGAATTGCTTGAGATAACAAATAAGATTGCTGAAAATCTGAAATATAAATTGGATGAGGGTGCGTTGCAGTTGACTTTAGAGATTTTTAATAATATTATTAGATCAAAGCAAAATAATTTTTCTAATGCCCATGTGGCAAGAAAATTAATTCACCAGGCAATAAACTTTCAAGAAGAGAGAATTGCAAATAAGAGTGATTTAAGTGATGAAGAACTTACTCTTATCACCTATGAAGATGTTGAAAAAATACCGTTCTTTGAATTATAATTTTATCAAAATAAAGGAGGATATATGTATACTGCTCATGATATATTAATATTAAACAACCGTCAAATGATAACTGCTGATATGGAATCGACAATCATGCAGGCTGTGAAAATTATGAACGACAATAAAATTGGGGCATTAGTTGTCACTTCTCATAATAAAATTGTCGGCATTTATACTGAACGAGATTTATTAAAAAATATTTTGGATGGCAATTTTGATCTCAATAAATCAAAGGTTTCTGATTTTATGACAACACAATTAGTCAGTGCCCCTTTTGACAGTTCTGTTTATCAACTTCTTGATATTTTTTTGGGAAAAAGATTCAGACACATCTTAATAGAACGAAATGGAAGTTACATAGGAATTCTTTCAATGGGCGATGTTATCAAGGCAAATCTTAATCAAAAATCAAAAGAACTTGAAGACTTAAATAATATAGTAAGTTGGGAATACTACGAAAACTGGCGATTCAAAAAGCAATAATTAACTGTTGGCCAATAGATAATCTTTGAAATCAGTAAAACTATTTGAGAGTTTTACTGATTTTTTTTGTTTATTGAGACAGCTTGAAAGTCTTTTAGGAATTTCTATTTTTTTATTAATCAAAGGTTCAACAACATCAACAAATTTTGATGGATGTGCCGTTTCCAATATTATATATTTTGAATTTTTCGTGGAAAGTTTTTTATCAGTTTTCATTGCTGAATATCCAATAGCTCCGTGTGGATCAAGAAGATAATTGTATTTTTGAAAACACTCTTTTAATGATTCTACAGTATCTGAATCATCAAAATAATAACTGCATATTTTTGCTTTCATTTCATATAAATTATTATCAAATAAATCAATAATTCGGTCTAAGTTGCTCGGATTTCCGACATCCATTGCATTAGAAATAGTTCTGATTGTGTCTCTTGATGTTTTAGATCCATTGAGCAAATATTCAAAAAACATTCTGTTTGAGTTTAGTGCTGAAATAAATGATACGTTTTTCATGCCCATTTTATCGGCATAAAGTCCTGCTGTTAAATTTCCAAGATTTCCGGAGGGGACAATAAAAGTAATATTTTCATCAGAATACTTTTTATAAGTTTTTAAATAATAGAATGACTGCGGAATTAATCTGGCAATATTAATTGAGTTTGCAGAAGTCAAATTTATTTTTTTGTTTAATACAATATCAATAAAACTTGATTTTACGATTTTTTGGCAATCGTCAAATGTACCGTCAATTTCTATAGATGTAATATTTCCATCGAATGTCGTCAATTGTTTTTCTTGAAAATTGCTTACCATTCCACTTGGATAAAGAATATAAACATCAATGCCCTCTTTCATATAAAATGCGTTAGCAACGGCACTCCCGGTATCACCTGAAGTTGCTACTAAGATTGTGAGTTTGTTCTTTTTGTTTTTTGCAAAATGACTCATAACATTTGCCATAAATCTTGCACCATAATCTTTAAACGCAAGTGTAGGTCCATGAAAAAGTTCAAGAATTATTAAATCTTTTTCTAACTCAACAAATTTAGGTTCGAAATTGAAAGCATTCTTAATAATAGATAACAAATCATTATTATTAATCGCATTCCCAATAAATTTTTTGGAAATATCAAATGCAATCTCGTTAAAGGATTCTGAATTGATATTTGATTGTTCATCATTTGTAAATTGTGGAATATATTCCGGAACAAACAAACCTCCGTCATTTGCTAAACCACTCATCACAACTGTTTCGAAGCTATATCCCTTTAATTTGTCATTTGTGCTGAAATATCTCATGACAATTCAATTACACCTTTTGAATTTATTTTTGAAATATAAGATTCACTTTTTATTGATTTTTCTTCACATGCTAAAACCATAGATTCACAAATACTTGATGCGGATTTTTTTGAACCAGTAAAAGAAAACAAAGACGGTCCTGAGCCGGAAATATTACAATTAATTGCTCCAGATATAAGAGCATTAGTTCTAATTCTATCATAACATGGAATCAACGATGCCCTTTTTGGTTCAGCGATTTCATCAACCATTGATCTTCCAATCAGGTTATAATCAGCATTCATAAGTCCGATCATTAATGAAGCCGCATTACCGGTTTGATTAAGACTTTTTCTCAGTGCAATATTCTTACTGATTAATTTCCTTGCTTCTGCAGTTTTAATTGATATCTGCGGGTAAATGATAGAGCAGAAAAAACTCTTAGGATAATCAATTTTGATAATATCCAATGGATCATAAGAGCGAATTAAAACAAACCCACCAAGCATCGAAGGAGCAACATTATCAGCATGAAAAGAACCGCTGGCTGCTTTCTCACCGACCATAGCAAATTTAACTAATTCATCCTTACTTAATTTTAACTCAAGATATTGATTGATCGCGAAAACTGCCGCAACAGCACTTGCAGCACTTGAACCAAGCCCGCTCCCTATCCCCATTTTTTTATTAATTTGAATATCAAATCCGGTTTCAGTTTTTATATAATTTAATAAAGATAGTATTCCAACGGTGGCAGTATTTTTATTTATATCTAAAGGAAGAGTTTTTTTATCGCCGGTGATTTTTGTTATTCTTAATTTTTTCTGCGAGTTAGGTCTTACAATTATCTCATCACCGAGATTATTAATTGCAAAGCCCATTAAATCAAACCCGGGACCAACATTTGAAATTGATGCCGGTGCAAATACTTTAATCGATTTTTCCATTATAGATATTTCTCCAGAATATTTTGTGCTTTCATTAATTCAGCAATCAGTATCGTTCCACCTGCTGCACCGCGAATCGTATTATGCGACATTATTACAAATTTATAATCAAACAAATTACATTTACGTAATCGTCCGATTGAAACTGCCATTCCCTTGTCAATATTTCTATGTAATTTCGGCTGCGGATATTTTTCATCTTCAAAATAGTAAATCGGATTAAGAGGAGCAGAAGGAAGATTCATAGTCCCGGGAATAGACTTAAATTTTTTCCACACTTCAATTATTTCATCCTTCGTTGCTTTATTCTTCAAATTAATTTGAACAACTTCAGTATGTCCATCAATGACTGCAACACGATTACAGCTTGCACTAATTTTAATTTTCGCGGGTTCAATTTGATTTTGATTAAACTCTCCAAAAATTTTCAAAGGTTCTTTTTCTAATTTTTCTTCTTCCCCGGAAATAAACGGAATTATATTATCTATAATATCAAGGCTTGAAACTCCCGGATATCCTGCACCGGAAAGTGCTTGCATCGTAACAACAT
>PFVB01000182.1 GCA_002790395.1 Ignavibacteriales bacterium CG_4_9_14_3_um_filter_34_10
CAAAGGATTTTTTGTGTTTACTATTTGCAAAATATACTTTACAAATAGTAAAACTATCTTTAAATTACACACAACAAATCTGAAGAGGTTTTTAGATGATGAATTATAAAGCGCGGCAGATTTATCCTGAACTTAAAGAGCATCTTTCCAAAAAGTTTATAACATTAATCACAGGGTTAAGAAGAACCGGCAAAACAACGCTGTTAAAAAAATTAATTGAAGACTTTTCCGGTACAAATAAAATCTACATTGACCTTGAGCGACTGGATAACAGAGAACTCTTTTCTGAGAAAAATTACGAAAACATTATAATGGCATTAAACTCTCGTGGTCTCAACTTCAAAAAACGGGCACTGATTGCAATTGATGAAGTTCAGCTTTTACCCAATATTGTCAGTGTTGTAAAATACTTATACGATAATTATCAGATTAAATTTGTCCTTACGGGCTCAAGCACATACTACATAAAAAATTTATTCAGTGAGTCTTTGGCAGGAAGGAAAAAAATATTCGAGCTTCATACATTAAATTTTGGTGAGTTTCTCGGTTTCAAAGATGTCACTTTTAAGTCTCACAAAACTTTTGGTGGAAAATTTATATCTGCAGAATATGAACGCCTGAAAAATTACTACAATGAATTTATCCGTTATGGTGGCTTTCCTGAAGTGGTGTTATCAAAAACAAATGAGGACAGGAAGGATATTATCCATGATATTCTGAATTCATATTTGAACATTGATATCAAACAAATTGCTGAAATCAGAGATCAAAAAAACATTCATAATTTGCTGAAGATGCTTGCTATCAGAGCAGGAACGAGACTTGACTATTCAAAAATTTCATCGCTGACAGGGATTTCCAGACCATCTGTTTATAATTATATTGATTTACTTGAAAATACTTTCCTGATTACCCGAATTCCTGTTTTATCAAAAAATAAAGACCGTGAAATTGTAAAGGCACCTAAAATCTTTATAAATGACAACGGACTTTTAAATTATCTTGCTGAAGTCAGCAGCGGAGTGCAATTTGAAAATGCGGTTTTTAATCAATTAAAATTTTTTGACCGCTTGCATTATTACTCATTGAAAACAGGAAAAGAAATCGATTTTATTCTTAACAGAGAAACAGCCATTGAAGTGAAGGAAACAGCTACAATTCAGGATGCTGTTGCATTAAAAAATCTTTCTGCAAAAATCGGTATTACAAAAAATATTATTGTTGCCCGTTTTCAGTCCCCGACATTTTCAGATTACACATGGGGCGGAGATTTGGGATAAAAATGCTGCAGGAATTGCTATTCGAAAAGTTTGTGTTAACGGAAATTCAGATTGTAAAGAAAATTCAGTTGATTAAGTAACGTAAAATAAAAGAACACCACAATGCACTCAGGGCACTGAGAGTCACTTAGTAATTTTATAAAACCTCCGAAAAACTCGAAGGTTTTTTAAAACTTTATGTACGTTGCGACTTCTTTGCTCCGTCAATTTTGATTCATTATACATTTTACATTCTACATTATACATTATCTAAAAATGTCAGCCAGCCGTATCTGTCAGGAATTTTACCATATTGAATTCCGGTAATTTCAGCATAAAGTTTTTTGCCAAGTTCGCCGGCTTCATTTTCATTAAATGTCATAAGTTTTTCATGATATTTCAATTTGCTCAAAGAAGAAATAACTGCAGCTGTTCCGGTTCCGAATATTTCAACAAGATCGCCTGAGTCATAAGCACTCACAACTTCAGCAATCGAAACATTTCTTTCGTTCATATTGTAACCCCAATCTTTTAAAATCTGAATTACCGACATTCGGGTAACTCCGGGCAAAATCGAGCCCGTCAGCATTGGAGTAACAACTTCATTTTTGAACTGAATAAAAATATTCATCGTTCCGACTTCTTCAATATATTTCTGCTCAATTGAATCGAGCCAAAGGACTTGAGAAAATCCCTGCTGCTTCGCCTCTTTTTGCGCAAGAAGACTTGCGGCATAATTGCCCGCACACTTGCAAGCCCCGACACCTTTTGCAGCAGCTCTTATATATTTATCAGTTGCTAAAATGGGTACAGGTTTAAAACCTTCGGGATAATACGGACCAACCGGACTTAAGAGAAAATATAATTTATATGTATCTGATGGTCTGACTCCCAAAACCGGATCGGTTGAAAACATTACCGGTCTGATATACAAAGAATATCCGGGACGATTTGGAATCCATTCTTTATCAACAGCAACCAACTCTTTCAATGCTTCAAGTGCAAAATCACTATCAACTTTTGGCATGCACAATCTTTCGGCAGAATTATTTAACCGCTTGAAATTATCTTTTGGACGGAACATTGCGATTTTACCGTCAACCTGTTTGAATGCTTTCAGTCCCTCAAATATTGCCTGTCCGTAATGAAAAACCATTGCAGCCGGACTTAAAGCAAGCTCATCAACTTTAGTAATCTGCGGATCAATCCATCCCCCTTTGCTTTCATCATAAGTCATTTCAAACATATGCGGGCTGAAAACTTTTCCAAAAATCAGATTTTCAGGTATCTCAACATTTGCATTCTTTTCAACTAAATTAAAACTAATCTTCTGCATTTTTACCTCTTTTATTATTTTACAAAAACAATCAGATATATTTTCGTTCAACATTTTTAATTCTACTTAATAAAAATCAAGAATTTGTTTTTTATTAGCAAATAAAAACGTAATATTTGCCCATAAAATTTTAATAAACTTAATAATGAAGAACCTGCTCGAAAATATCGGAGAAAAATTTCAGTCCTTTCTTGAGGAAGTCGGGGAAATTGTACGTTTATTTTTTAATATTGTCAGATACTCTGTTACTGTTATTAAAAACAGAAAACTTATAATTTTCCAGATGGAACATATTGGAGTCAATTCAATTCCGCTGGTTTTTATTATTGCAATTTTCACCGGTGCAGTTGCAGCATGGCAGGCTGCTTATCAGTTAAAGGGTTTGGCTCCTCTTTCATTTCTCGGAACTGCAACAAGCCGGGCGATAATCACCGAACTCGGACCTGTTTTAACTGCCATTGTAATTGCCGGCAGAGTCGGAGCTTCAATCGCTGCTGAACTTGGCTCAATGAAAGTAACAGAACAGATTGACGCACTTGAAACAATGGGAATAAGTCCGGTAATGTTTCTTGCGATGCCTCGGTTTTTAGCCTCTGTTATTATGATGCCGATTTTAGTAATATTTGCTGATGTTATTGCTGTGCTTGGTGCTTATGTAATTTCAGATTATTTTCTCGGCGTTTCTTTCGAAGTGTTTTTTGATTCCGTCCGAAGATTTTTTCAGCTTGGTGATTTTTTCTTCGGAATAATTAAAGGAATATTCTTTGGCGGAGTAACAGCATTAATCGGTTGTCACATTGGTTTCAAAACTGAAGGCGGAGCTGAAGGAGTAGGACTTTCGACAATTAAATCTTTTGTGGTTACTTCTGCGTTAATCTTAATTCTTGATTATTTCCTCTGGACATTTATTAGTAATTTTTAGCAGAAATCAATTTTAATTTGTGAAGTTCTTTTTTATATTTAAAACAAAAAAAGGATTTTTTTTGAAAAGATTTTTTGATATAATTTTTGCAATTTTTATTCTGCCTTTTGCACTTTTAATTATTTTGATTTCAGCTATAATTATAGTTTTTGAATTAAAAGAATTTCCCTTTTTCACACAGACAAGAGGTATTACAATCGAAAACGGGTTATTTAAAATTTACAAACTGAAGACTATAAAAAATTCACAGAGCAATAATACTCGGCAAATAAAATCTAAAAACATTTTATTGAAACCCGATTTAAGTGAATACATTCCATATTTCGCACGGTTATTAAGAAAAACAGGATTGGATGAACTTCCGCAGATTTTTAATATTATAAAAGGAGATATGAGTTTTGTAGGTCCGCGTCCATTAATGTTAAGTGACTTGCAGGCAATAAAAGAAAACTTTCCCGAGCTTTATAAAATCAGAGGAGAAATAAAATCCAAGCCCGGATTAACAGGACTTTGGCAAATATTTTGCGACAGAGATGAAGGTGCAAGAAATTTAATAGCACTCGATAAAATTTATGAGGAAGCACACAATTTAATATTTGACATTAAAATACTGCTGTTTACTGTTCCATTGGTTCTGACAGGAAACAATACTGATTCTATTATTCAGAACAAGAAAAATATCATCATAAATCTTTTCAATATTTCCAATACTACCAGATTCAAACTGTATAAAAAACTGCAAATACTTAACAGAAAAAAAAACTCAAATTATGTTGTTGAAATTCCCGGAGACTGGTGGTATAACTCAAACTCGGTTATTTCAAGCAGTAAAGATGCACAAGTGAAAATCAAAGCTGAAAAAAGAAGAATCAGTTAATTAACGGAGAAAAGAATGATAACGGAATTAAAAGTAATTGAGGAAAAGAAATTTCAGGAAGAATTAACATTACATGTTCCCATGAACTGGTGGTTTACTACTTATTCCTTCTCATTTTTAAATACTGAACCAAATAAAGATCACAAACTGAAAATCATTCCATTAGAAAATAAAATATTAAGAAAGACTTCTCCTCCCAAACCAAGCTATTGGGATATTACACAGGGCGACTATATGGTACATGAAGAATACAGCAGAATATATCAGCAAATTGAATCAAGAAAGAAATTATTTATGATTTCACTATTCTTCTTTCTGATATTTGGTTCAACTTTTCTTTATTTTTTATCATAACAAAAGATTATTCAAAGCTCTTTTTATTTTTCAGTCATCAAAAAATTAGATAAGTTTGTATCAAAATTTATCTTTTTTGAGGAAAAAATGAGTTTAGTTAAAATTACCCCGGCAATAAGAACCAATAACATTACTTATGCAGTAAGAGATATCGTTGTTTTAGCAAATCAGGTTGCAAAATCCGGAAAGGAAATGCTGTACTTAAATATTGGTGATCCCAATTTATTTGATTGGCAGCCGCCGAAACATCTGATTGAAGCAACATATCAAGCTATGCTAAAAAATTATAACGGATATTCACCATCATCGGGAATTAAAGAAGCTGTCGATGCAATTCATGATGAGGCAGAGAAAAAAGGAATTAAAAATATTCAGGATGTTTTTGTAACAACGGGTGCAAGCGAAGCAATTGAAATTTGTTTGACCGCACTTATTAATGAAGGTGAAAATGTTTTAACTCCAACTCCCGGATATCCACTTTATACTGCAATTCAAAGCAAACTGATGACAATGGAAAATCCTTATTACCTTGATGAGAATAACGGCTGGCAGCCGGATATCAGCGATATTAAAAATAAAATCAACTCAAAGACAAAAGCTATCATTTTGATAAATCCAAACAATCCTACGGGTTCAAATGCTTCACCGGAAGTTTTACAACAAATTATTGAGCTTGCTCTTGAGCATAATCTTGTAATTTTTGCTGATGAAATTTATGACAAACTTTTGATGGACGGAAAAAAACATACTTCAATTGCATCTTTGAATCATGAAGTACCGGTAATAACATTCAGTGGCTTATCAAAAAATTACATGGTTCCGGGATTCAGAATCGGCTGGGGAATTATCAGCGGCAACAAGGAAATATTGCAAGATTACATCGAAGCAATTAATAAAATTCTACGTGCAAGACTTTGTGCAAATCATCCGGCACAGCACGGGATTTCACCTTCTCTTAAAGGTGATCAATCTCATCTTGAAGTTGCAATGACGAAATTAACTAAAAGACGTGATATGACAGTCGAGATGATGAATTCAATAGATGGAATCACTTGTGTTCCGCCGGAAGGAGCTTTCTATGCTTTCCCGCGTCTTCATAAAGTTAGCAACGATGCTCATTTTGTTCAGGAATTAATTAAAGAAACCGGTGTTGTTGTTGTTCCCGGAAGCGGATTTGGACAAGTTCCCGGCACACAGCATTTCAGAATTGTTTTCTTGCCTCCTGAAAATATATTGGAAAAAGCATACAAAGCATTGGGCGAATTCCACAAAAAATATTTAGATAAGTTCGAGAGTAAATAAACTTGAGTGATATTTCAGTTTCCAAACTCGCTAATGGCGTTACTGTAATTTCCGAAAAGATTACTTATGTCAAATCTTTTTCACTGGGGCTTTGGGTAAATACCGGCTCTCTCTTCGAAACTCCGGACAATAATGGAATCAGTCATTTTATAGAACACATGGTTTTTAAGGGAACAAAAACCCGTTCAGCAAAAAAAATTTCGGATGAAATTGAATCGCTTGGCGGATATCTGAATGCATTCACTTCAAAAGAAAATACTTGTTTTTATGGAAGAGGATTAAATTCACATTTTGGAAAAACATTCGAAGTTATTTCAGACTTGATTCTGAATCCTCTTTTTAAGCCTGCGGATATTAAAAAAGAAGCAGGCGTTGTAATTGATGAGCTTCATGACATTGAAGATTCGCCGGAAGAAATTATCTTTGAGATTTTTGAAACGGAATTATTCAAAAAAACGTGTTACGAATTACCTATAATTGGTACGGAAGAAACAATATCAAATTTTTCTCAAAGCAAACTTTTCAATTATATTTCAAAGCAATATGCAACTGATAATATTTTAATCTGTGCTTCCGGTATGATAGAACACGAAGCATGTTTAAAGTTAGCCAACAAATATTTTTCTTCTCTTCCACACAAATCAATTCCCAAAAAGAAAAAAATTGTCATACAAAATTCTGGGAACAAAAAAGTCAAGAAGGATATTCAGCAGTCACATTTCATTTTAGGCAAATCAACAGTCGGATATGATAATTCATCACGAACTGCAATAAATTTAATGTCGCATATTCTTGGTGGCGGAAGCAGTTCAAGACTATTCCAGTCATTGCGTGAAAGGAATGGAATCACATATCAAATCAATTCTTTCTTAAATTCATTTTTTGATATTTCATCATTCGGAATTTATTTTTCTACCAACCCACATTTGACCGCAAAAGCTATTTCAATTATTAAAAAGGAATTGACAAAAATTAATAGCGGTGATATAAAGAAATCCGAACTAGACAAAGCCAAAGAATTTATGAAAGGAAGTCTTACAATGAACTTGGAAAATATCACGAATCGTATGATGAAAATTGCTCAATCTTACTTGTACTTCAATAAAGTAAAATTATATGATGATGTAATAAATGAAATTAATAATGTAGATCTTGAAAAAATAAATTACTTTGCAAAACAACTTTGCAATCCCGATAGTTTTATTCAAATTTCTATTGAACCAAAATAATTTCGCAAATATTTGAGGAAACATTTATGTTTTCAAAAATTTATTCATCTGCAACAATCGGTATTGATGCCTATATCGTTGAGGTTGAAACTCATTCTGAAAAACAAATTCCCAACTTTTTAATTGTCGGATTACCGGACAGCGCAATTAAAGAATCACGCGAAAGAGTAACCGCAGCGATTAAAAACTCGGGTTTTCAGTTTCCTCTAAAAAAGATCACCGTAAATCTTGCACCGGCAGATATAAAAAAAGAAGGATCTGCTTTCGATCTTCCTATTGCTATCGGGATTTTAAATTCTGCCGAAATGTTAAATACAGATTTCCTTGAAACCACAGTTATGCTTGGTGAATTATCCCTTGACGGAACTTTAAGAAAAATCAAAGGAGCTTTATCCATTACAGTTGAAGCAAAGGAAAAAGGATTCAAACAAATTATTCTGCCGAAAGAATCTGCAAAAGAAGCTTCAATAGTTGAAGGGATTGATGTTTACGGACTGGAGAATTTAAGTGAGGTAATTGAATTTTTAAATGGTAAAAAATTTGAAAAAATTGAAACAGACAAGAACGATATTTTTGCATACATAAATAAATATTCACTCGATTTTTCCGATGTGCGCGGGCAGGAAAATGTAAAGCGTGCATTGGAAATTGCAGCCGCAGGTTCTCACAATATAATTATGATTGGACCTCCGGGAAGCGGAAAAACAATGCTTGCTCAAAGGCTTCCGTCAATTCTGCCTCCACTGACTTTTGACGAAGCACTTGAAACAACAAAGATTCATTCTGTTGCAGGTTTATTATCAAGCGATAAAGCATTGATTACCGAAAGACCTTTCCGCAGTCCTCATCATACAGTTTCTGACGCTGCACTTATTGGCGGCGGCGGATTCCCGCGTCCCGGAGAAGTTTCATTTGCTCATCACGGAGTATTATTTCTTGATGAATTTCCTGAATTCAAAAAAAATGTTTTGGAAGTAATGCGTCAGCCAATGGAAGATTCACGCGTGACTATAAGCCGCAGCAAAATGTCAATTGAGTTCCCGGCTAATTTTATGCTTGTTGCTGCTATGAATCCGTGTCCATGTGGCTTTTTTACTGATCCGTCAAAAGAATGCACTTGCTCAACAATTCAGATTCAAAAATATATGTCAAAAGTTTCGGGTCCACTGCTTGATAGAATTGATATTCATATTGAAGTGCCTGCAGTTAAATATCAGGAATTATCCTCAACTCAAAAAGGCGAATTATCAGAGACAATTCAAAAAAGAGTAATTGAAGCAAGAGAAATTCAGCAAAAAAGATTTGCAAATTTCAGGAATATCCACTCAAATGCAGATATGGGCTCTAAAGACGTAAGGGAATTCTGCAAATTGGACACTGCAGGACAGGAATTACTGAAAATGGCGATGACAAAACTGGGATTATCAGCAAGGGCATATGACAGAATACTGAAAGTTTCACGCACCATTGCTGACCTCGACAATTCTGAAAAAATATTACCCCAATATGTAAGTGAAGCGATTCAATATCGAAGTCTCGATAGAGAACTTTGGAATCACTAACTTTTTTTAGGATTGCTTTTAGTTGTCCCTATTGCTAAAGGTTTTGATTTATAATCAGTTTGATAAAATCCAGTACCTTTGAAAATCGGAGTTAATCCGGATCCGATCATTCTTTTTAATTCTCCGCCACATTTTATACAAACCTGCAAAGATTTATCACTCATTTTC
>PFVB01000042.1:0-147 GCA_002790395.1 Ignavibacteriales bacterium CG_4_9_14_3_um_filter_34_10
CGGATAAAATCTTTGGAACCGTAGAATCAATTGAATTACCAAAGGGAAATAATATTGAATTTATTGGAAAAATTGATTCAATAAAGTATCATGACCAGATTGAATTAATTGGCGAAAAATTTTTAATCAAATCTTCTGCAAAAAATA
>PFVB01000042.1:177-13174 GCA_002790395.1 Ignavibacteriales bacterium CG_4_9_14_3_um_filter_34_10
TCGGCGATTCATTCATATTAACTGGTTATATTCAAAAAGCAAGAAACAAACGGAATCCTGGCGAATTTGATTATCGTAACTATTTGATCGAAAATGATATTTATGGAATTATCTACTACAAAGAAATTAAATTCATAGATACACGTGATTTTTATTTTATGAATATTATTAAAAATGTAAGGTTTGCATTATATGACCAAATTTATAAATTATATAGCAAAGAAAATGCTGCGTTAATAAGCGGGTTAATGCTCGCATACAGAAAAAATATGGATCATGATTTGATTGAGAAGTTTATTAATTCAGGAGTTGTACACGTCTTGGCAGTTTCGGGACTGCACGTTGGTTTTATAACTTTTATATTTTTGTTCCTTTTTTCGAGATTTAATATTTACCTGAAATATTCTCTCACTATTCTAGGGCTGATATGCTTTGTACTTTTAACAAATGTGCAACCCTCTGTTATGCGTGCTTCAATCATGGCTGTTTCAGTAATTATTGGATTATTCTTTTCACGAAAATATAACAGTTACAATTCAATTGCGATTGCGGCATTTTTTATTTTGTTAATCAATCCACGTGATTTATTTAATCCCGGTTTTCAATTATCATTTTCAGCAGTTCTATCGATTATAACTTTTTATCCATTAACTCGACAACAGATAGAAAAAATTAATTTTAATAAATTCCATAAAAATATTTTCCTGTTTGTTTCCGTTTCACTTTCGGCACAGGTAGGGACATTGCCTTTTACTCTGTTATATTTTCACAAATTATCTTTCATTGCCTTATTTGCAAATCTACTTGTTATTCCGATGATAGGGTTTATTGTCGGTCTTTCTATTGTTTCAGTCGGAGTCTCTTTTCTATGGCTTTATCTCGGCCATTTATTTGCCAATACAAACAATTTGATTATTGACGCGATGTTTATGATTGTGAAAAATCTTGGCGATCCAAAATATTCAGTTATAAACATTTCAAAATTTTCATTTTATGATTTTATCGTTTTCTATTTAATTATGGCTGCGATGTCGATGTTTCTATGGAAATTCAAAAATCTTAAAGCAAGGTTGATTATCATTTTGCTTCTCATTGCAAATTTTTTTGTTTGGGAAAAGATGGATAATTTAAATTTCAATTCGCCAAATGAATTAAAGTTGATGATGATAGACGTTGGGCAAGGTGATTCCTTTCTGATTGGATTTCCTGATGGGAAAATTGCATTAATTGATGCAGGATTAAAAAATAAAAATTTTGATACAGGGCAGCGAGTTATTCATTCTCTTTTGAATTATTTAGATATCGAACAAATTGATTATGCCTTTGTCTCGCATGTTGATAATGATCACTACGGTGGTTTTTCGTATTTAATTCATAACGACTCGATTGCTAAGATTTACAAGCCCGAATTAAATGCAAGTAAAAATCAGGATGTCATTTTTGAAAATGAAATATCTGAAGCAAAAATTGATTTGATGCATTATAACGCTGGAATAATCAAAGGCATTAACTATAGAATTTACATTTTGAATAACAAGCAATTTTATGCTAACTCTTCTAAAGGGGAAAATGATAAAAGCGGCATTATTAAAATTCAATATGGAAATACAAGTTTCCTTTTTGTCGGAGATGCTGGTTTTTTGCTTGAAAATGAATTGGTCCATCACTATAAAGGCTTTTTGAAATCAGATGTACTTAAAGTTGGGCATCACGGAAGCAAGCATAGTTCTTCAGCAGAATTTATAAATCTTGTCAAACCCACCTATTCACTTATTAGTGTGGGTGAATTCAATACTTTTAAGCATCCATCAAAAGATGTTATAGCTATACTTCGTAAGTGTAATAGCAAAATTATGAGAACAGATTTGATGGGGTGTGTCACTCTTGTTTCCGACGGTATTAAAATTTATTCAAAACAAGTGGAATAAAATTTTATTTCAATCCTGAGTAACTTATTTTTGAAAAAACAAAATTGGATTTATGGAATTACTTGAAAAATATTCTCTTTCTCAATTGAATACATTTCATATTGAAGCTAAGTCAAAATATTTTGCTGAAGTCTCAACAACAATTGATACTCAGGAAGCATCACTTTTTGCAAAAAGAAATAATCTTCCTGTATTGATACTCGGAGGTGGAAGTAACATACTTTTCACAAAAGATTTTGAAGGGATAATCATCAAACCTTCGAAAACCGGTATTAATATTATTGATGAAAATAAAAAGCAAATATTTCTTGAAGTTTCTGCGGGTGAAAAATGGGATGATGTCGTTCATTATGCAATTGAAAGAAATTATTTTGGGATTGAAAATTTAGTTGCAATTCCGGGCAATGCAGGAGCTGCTCCGATACAAAATATTGGTGCTTACGGTGTTGAGTTAAAAGATTCATTTTTTTCTTTGAAAGGATTTAATATTGCCTCGGAAAAGTGGGTTGAATTAAATAAAGACGAATGTGATTTTAATTATCGACAAAGTATTTTCAAAACTGAATTGAAAGATATTTTTATAATCGATTCTTTCATTCTACAACTTTCAAAAGTTCCTAACCCCAAACTTGAATATGCAAATATCAAGGAATATTTTAATAACCTTAAATGGGAATCACTTACTGCACAGGAAATTGCTGTAGTAATTAAGAAAATCAGAGAATCAAAATTGCCAAACCCTAAGATATTGGGGAATGCAGGCAGTTTCTTTAAGAATCCAATTATTTCACGAGATAAATTCAATCAATTGAAACTTATTAATACTGATATTCCCAATTTCATTGCCGGCATTAATGAAGTTAAAATCCCCGCCGGATGGTTAATCGAAAAATGCGGCTTCAAAGGAAAAAGAACTGGTAACGTGGGAACTTACGAAAAACAAAGTTTGATACTTGTTAATTATGGAAATGCAATGGGAAATGAAATATTACAATTTGCTGAATTAATAAAATCCAAAGTGGAATTAAAATTTGGGATTCAACTTGAATATGAAGTAAATATTAAATAAAAAATAAATGAGGTTACAATGGCAAACACTGAACAGAAAACCGAATCACTCCTTAAAACGACAATCACAGAAATCACTCAACCATTCAAAGATTTACTCCATACTTCTAAAGCTTTATTCGGTCTGAATTTATCTTATGTTTTAGAGGGTTTGACTTATTTTGGTGTTGTTGGACTGCTTGCGATATTTTTTAATGATTATATAAAACTCGATGATATTCGTGCCGGGAATATGGTTGGAGTATTGACTGCCGGTATCACTTTGAGTATGCTTTTCCTTGGGGCAACAGTTGATTGGATTGGGTTAAGAAAATCATTATTGATTGCCTTATCTTTTATGTTGATTGGAAGAATATTATTGACAATATCTCCTAACATGGGTCAACCGGGTTTATGGAGTCCGTCACATCTTTTTGCTATGCTTGGCATTCTTGGCGTTGTTATTGGATATGGAATTTATCAACCGGCATGTTATGCAGGTGTGAAAAAATTAACAGATGAGAAAACTGCTGCGATGGGTTATGCGATGCTATATGCTTTAATGAATTTGGGCGGATTTTTACCCGGATTAATTTCTCCTCCTGTCAGAAAATCTTTTGGAATTTTGGGTGTGTTTTGGGTTTATGCTGTTTTGACCGCAGTGGGAATTGGTGTGGTGTATTTTGTAATCTCAAAGAAGGCGTATGAAAGTGCAATTGCCAAATTAAATAAAGATAATATTCAAACAAGGAAAGATGATGATGAACTTTCAAATATGAGTTTGAAAGAGAAGGTTAATTTTTACATCAAAAACTTTCCATTAAAAGATATGCGATTTTTATTTTTTATTTTTGTTTTAATTCCTGTGCAAACATTATTCGCACATAATTGGCTTACACTTCCATTATATACAAGCCGTGCGTTCAGTGGCTTTGTAAAAGATAATTTTGAATTTTTTGTTAATCTTAATCCGATTCTTATTTTTATTTTAACACCAATGGTGGCTGCGCTTACTACCAAAAGGAATACATATAATATGATGATAATTGGGACATTAGTAATGGCATCACCAACTTTTATATTAGCTCTTGGACCTACAATGACTAATTTAATGCTCTATTTAGTTATCATGACGATTGGTGAAGCAATGTGGCAGCCACGATTTCTTCAATGGGTCGCAGAAATTGCACCAAAAAACATGACGGGAATTTATATGGGAATTGGACAGTTCCCATGGTTTTTAACCAAGATAGTTACCAGTTTATATTCTGGTTGGTTCTTGATGAATTATTGTCCGGATAAAGTCCCGCCGACAGAAATGAATACTCAAATGATGTGGTTAATTTATGGATTCATTGCTATCATTTCTCCGATCGGATTATTTCTGGCAAAAAGTTGGATGATTAAAGGATTCAAGCTTAAACATTCGAATAATTAAGGATAAGTTTTCTTTTTATTAAGTGAGTGAAACATTTTCAAAATAACAGGAATAATAATGTTAGAAAGTAAAAATAAACTCTTCAAAACATTTCCGAAAAACTTTTGGACAGTAATAATAATGGAATTCTTTGAACGGGGCTCTTATTATGGAGTGATGTCCGTGCTGTCAGTTTATCTTGTTTTATCAGTTAACGAAGGCGGGCTGGGGTTTTCAAAAGAAAGTGTCGGAGTAATTAAAAGTACGATTACGCCACTATTATATTTTTTGCCAATTTTATCAGGAGCGATTGCAGATCGATTTGGTTATCGAAAGACTTTAATATTTGCTTTCATTGTGATGAGTGCCGGATATTTTTTAACAAGTCTTGCGACAAGCTATGCTTTAGTTTTTGTTAGTTTATTATTTATGGTAACTGGCGCAGGATTTTTTAAGCCAATAATTTCAGGGACGATTGCGCGTTCAACAGATGAATCTAATTCAACGATAGGCTTCGGTATTTATTATTGGACAATAAATCTTGGTGCTTTTATATTTCCTCTTATTCTGGTTCCGATTTTAAAAGAAATTTCATGGTCTTATATATTTATAATGGCTTCAATTGGAACCGGATGGTTATTAATATTAAACTTGTTTGTCTATAAAGAGCCTGAAAAGCCCAAAAGCAAAAAATCAATTTATGAGGTATTAAAGGGAGCAGTTCTTGTCCTTAAAGATTTTAGATTTGTTTTAATGATCGTAATTTATTCCGGCTTTTGGATTCTCTACTTTCAAATGTTTGATACGGTTTTATGGTACTTGAAAGAACACGTTGATGTATCTCCTATTAATAGTTTAATTAACAGTTTGTTAGCTTTATTTATGTCAAATCCAAATTGGGCATTCGATGCTGAGCATGTTACAGTGATAAACGCAGGAACGATAATTTTACTTCAGCTTTTAATTTCAAGTATTGTCAAAAATAAAAAAGCATTGCCAACAATGATTACCGGAATCGGACTTGGAACGATTGGAATGTCAATACTTGCTCTGTCGGCACATATTTATGTTTTTATTTTAGGAATAATTATTTTTTCAGTTGGAGAAATGACTGCTCATCCAAAGTTTATCAGTTACGTAGGACTAATTGCTCCCGAAGATAAAAAGGCTTTGTACCTTGGGTATTCTTTTCTTTATGGAGTTTTAGGAAGTGGAATTGGGGGAATTCTTGGAGCTAATTTATATGTACATTTTGTTGATAAACTTAATCAGCCAAGTACTTTATGGTTAATTTTTAGCTTGATTGGAGTTTGTACAATGATTGGTTTGTTCTTATTCAATAAGTTTTTAGCTCCAAAAACAAAGTAAAATTATAAATCAAGATCAAGAAATATTGCTGAACCGAAACTGAAATTATTGAAATTTGAGAATTGTCCATTTATTATTAAGTATTGAGAAAAGAGAGTGAAGCTAATTATGGGAGAAATATGTGTTATGAAGTTTAACCCCGGACCAAAAATAGAATAAGCTTCAGTTTTACTTTTTGTTTCAGTTGCATTATTATAATATTGGTAATATTCTTTGGGAAGCGTGGTATAATTCATTCCGCCATTAAGAGTAACAAAAAAATTCGGTAATAATTTATACTGAATTCCAAGCATGAGAGAAGAATTTTTGATGTTTTTTTTCACGACAGAGAGATTAAGATTCCGTTTATCAATTTTTGCATCAAAGTTTGAAAGAACTAAAATAACGTCTGCTATGATATTTTCATCAATTTCATATTCAGAGAAAAACGAAAATCCAACCGTTGTATTTGATAATTCTGCGAAGTTACCTGCAGGAGTAATGCTGTTAAGTCCAAAACCAACGCGATACATATTCTGAGCTGCAATGATAGTGCTAAGTAAAAATAACAAGATTATTTTCTTCATTATACTTCCAAATTTGTAATGCTAATTTACTCTATTTTAAAAATAAATATTTGATAAACTAATTTTTAGAACTACTTTCAAAAGTGAAATTTATCTTACGCAAGTATTTTAATAACCCCATTAGATTGTAAATGTTTCGCCTTCAAGGTATTCACTTCATAAAGTCTTGTAACAAAACACATTCACATCAACAATGAAAATATTAACTCAGTAAATTCTCATTCACTACAATCACTTTAGCGGTTGAAGAAGTGAGTGAGATCAGTTTCTCCAAAAACAAACAATATTTTGAGGTTAGAATATTCCCCTGGATAATAGCGATATCCGAATAAGTTGTTTTGTCAATTTTCAAATTGAATTCTTCAATCAAATGATATATCGTTTTAGATAAAGAAAAGTCGAATTCTATTTTGATCAAATTATGCAAATGCTTTTGTTCAATGTTTGCTGATTTAATTACTTCGATTGCGGAATTATAGTATGCATTTCCAAGAGGACCAACTCCTAATTTAGTACCGCCAAAATACCGCGTAACAATCAGAATGCAGTTATATAAATTATAATGTTTGAGAGCATTGAAAATACGAATACCAGCAGTGCCATTGGGTTCGCCGTCATCTGAGTACTTGAAAATGTCAGGATAAATTCTGTATGAATAACAATTATGAGTTGCATCATAATATTTTTTCTTGATTGTTAGTAAAGTATTTGCTGCTTCAGTTTCATCAGCAGCAGGGAAGATTTGAGCTAAAAATATTGAGCCTTTTTCCTTGAACTTAAATTCAAAATATGAAACAGGAACAAATATTTCTTCGCTTCCGTTTTGAAGCATAATTTATTTCTCTTCTTCCCAGTCAATTAATTTTTTGTTCTTGAAAAAGAAAGTTATCTTTCCATAATAATACTGAGTGAAAATTCCCCACTTTTCTTTTTTTGAAGTAATCTTATCGGGCTTGCCCCAAATTTCAAGTAACATATTTTCAGTCATACCTTTCCAGATTCGTTCAGCAGCCAACCTTCCCGCAACTTCTTTGCCGTATTTCTTAATCATTCTGCGGTAATCACATTCTTTCAAAAGGTTTGCATTAAATTCAATTTTACTGTTTAGTGTGTCAACTTCAGTTTTCAGTAGTTCAATTTGTTTTTGCAAATCTGTTTTAAAAGCAGTCAAACTATCAAACTCACTTTTATATTGTGATGAGTTCATTTTCTGCTGAGCAGTAACAAACTGAGAGAAATAAATACTTAGAATGAGAGTAAAAAAATATTTCATAAAATCCTGATTTTTTTATTGCAAAGTTAAGGAAAAATCTGATTTATGAGTTTACAATAAAAAAATATTTTAAAAAGCACTTGACAAATAAAGTCCGATGAGTTATGTTTCGTTTAGATGTAAACGTTTACATGCAAAATAAATTAAATTTTAATAAAAAAACAATTTTTGTAATGCTCTTAAAAACTTTTCGGATTAAAAATGTTATGATAAAAAAGGAAAGTAAATGGTATCAACAATAAAAGAAATAGCGCGCCGAGCTAATGTTTCTATTGCAACGGTTTCAAGAGCACTGAACAACAATCCAAAAGTAACAGAGCAAACCAGAGAGTTAATTCAAAAAATAGCTGACGAATTAAGTTACAAACCGAATTTAGCTGCAAGAAATTTTGTAAAAAAAACTTCAAACGTTATTGGTCTTATTTTACCTGATATTGCTGATGAGTTTTTCTCTGAATTAATAAAAGGTATTGATGAAGTTTGTTACGATAATGATTATTACACAATGGTTATAAGTACTCACAGATACAGAACTTTGGAAGAAACTCTGAACTCATTAATAAGAAGTGGGCTTTTGGGAGGTTTGATTATTCTTATTCCAAATTTTACCGAGCCAATTAAAAAATTATTATCATTTGCAAAAATGCCAGTTGTTCTTATTGGCGGTGGATTGGGAAATAATGAATATGATATCGTATCGTTGGATAACTATCAGGGTATTTATGACATTACGAAATATCTGATAAGAAAATGCAATTACACCAATCTTGTTCATCTTTCAGGTCCAATTGATAATGATGATGCTGCTATTCGTATTCAGGCATTTCGTGATTGCTGTAATGAGTTTAATATACCAAGTCAGAACGCTCAGATAATTCAGGGAGATTTTACAAGAAGCAGCGGCGTTTTATTAGGTATGGAAATAATGAATCTTAAAAACAAACCTGAAGTTATTGTTGCAGCAAATGATATGATGGCTCTTGGTTGTTACGATGCTGCGAAGAAAAAAGGTCTTTCAATTCCGGACGATATTGCTGTTACCGGTTTCGATGATATTTTTGTATCTCAATATTTAACTCCTTCTCTTACAACTGTCAGAGCACAAATTGAAAAAGAAGGGCATCAAGCTGCTGAGTTGTTAATGTCAAAATTAAATGGCAATTCACACTCGCCCAATACCATCAACAGAATAAAAATACCAACTGAATTAGTAATCCGAAATTCAATAAAGCAAATAAATAAAGGTTAATGCTAGTAATGGCAAAGTTTGAAACAAAATACGGATATTTTACTGATAACGGAAATGAATATGTTATCAAATCTTACAAGACACCTAAACCATGGGTTAATGTAGTATCTAACGGGAAGTACGGATTTGTAATTTCTCAAACTGGAGGAGGATTCAGTTGGCTTGAGCACTCCGAGTTTAATCGGCTTAACCGTTGGCATCAAGATTTAATTAAAGATGACTGGGGAAAATATTTTTATATAAAGAACAATGAAACCGGTGAAGTTTGGAATCCTGCATGGATGCCTGTTAAAACTGAACTGGATTTTTATGAGTGTAGATATGGATTTGGATATGCAAAGTTTATATCTGAATATAAAGGGATTAAAACTTCCCTGACAGTATTTGTCCCGATGAATGAAGAAACAGAAATATGGAATTTCGATTTAGAAAATAATTCAGAGCATGAAGTTAGTATTTCAGTTTATTCATACTTTGAATGGTGTCTTGGTTCATCTGCAGATTTTCACAGAGAATTTCATAAAACTTTTATTGAGACAGAATTTGATAATAAAATAAATGCAATGACAGCTACAAAACGGTTATGGGAAATACCTCTTGGCGACCGCGGTCATTGGAATATAGAATATCCTTACTTAGGATTTATATCGTCAAATAAAAAAATTGTTGATTATGATGGTGATAAAGAATCTTTTGTCGGTCAATATGGTTCGCTGTCAAATCCTACTGGTATAAAAGAAAAAAAACTTTCGCGAAAAACAGGCAAATGGAATGATTCAATTGGTACAGTGAAAGTTGAATTAAAAATCAAACCACACGTGAAAGAAAATGTTTCTTTCTACCTTGGCATCAAAAAAAATAAAAATGATATTTCTAAGACAGTAAAAAAATATTTTACTCAAAAAGCTATTGCTGAATCTTTGAGTATAGTTAAAAATTATTGGAAGGAAATGTTTTCTTCTTTGGAAATAAATACACCCGACGAAGCAATGAATCTTCTGGTTAATAAATGGCTCCGGTATCAAGCAATTGCAGGCAGATTATATGCACGAACAGCCTATTATCAGCAAAGCGGTGCATTCGGATTCAGGGATCAGTTACAGGATAGTCTGGTTTATCTTCCTATTCATCCACAATTAACAAAGAACCAAATCAGACTTCATGCAAGACATCAATTTCAAGACGGAACTGTGCTGCACTGGTGGCATCCTATTTCTGATACAGGACTTGCAACAAAAATGACAGATGATTTGCTATGGCTGCCGTTTCTGATAATCAATTATATTGATGAAACCGGTGATTATAAAATACTCAATGTTAAAGAAGAATACTATGATAATAAAAAGAAGAAGGATACATTGTTTAATCATTCTGTTGCAGCCATTGAAAAGGTTTTAGAAAGATTCAGCAATCGGGGACTGCCTTTAATCGGTGCAGGGGACTGGAATGATGGTTTAAGTGCTGTCGGACTTGACATGAAAGGAGAATCAATCTGGCTGGCTGAATTTTTATTTTTGATATTAAAAAGATTTGCCGGTTTATGTGAAAAAACAAAAAATAAAAGTTTAGCAAAGAAATATCAATTGCGTGCTAAAAAATTAAAAAAAGCTTTTAATGAAATTGCATGGGATGGCGAGTGGTTTTTCAGAGCTACAAAAGATAACGGAGAAAAAATAGGCAGCAGAAAAAATTCGGGAGGTAAAATTTATCTTAATGCTCAGACATGGTCAGTTATAAGCGGTATTGCAGATTCAGAAAAACAAATACAGGCAATGAAATCAGTATCAAAGTATTTGTTAAAAAATAATGGATGTCTTTTATTATCTCCTGCATATACAAAGCCCGATAAAATGATTGGTTATTTATCCAGATATGCACCCGGAAGAAGAGAAAATGGCGGAGTATATTCACATGCTGCAACATGGGCTATATGGGCTTATTCTTTACTAGGACAAAATGATGAAGCTTATAAATCTTATAAAAATTTATGCCCGATTTATAACGGACTTGATGCCGATAAATATACAGCAGAGCCCTATGTGACCCCCGGAAATATTGATGGTCCAGAGTCTCCTAATTATGGTATGGCTGGTTGGACTTGGTATACTGGCTCAGCTAACTGGTTTCAAAAAGTTATTATTGACTGGATAATTGGTGTAAGAACAACCGAAGAATATCTGATTATCGATCCACATATACCTTCTGATTGGAAAAACTTTTCTGTTAAAAGAAAGGTCAGAAATTCAGTATATAATTTCAATGTAATTAATGAAAGTGCAGACCGAAAAACTCAGTTTAACTATATGATTGTAAACGGGAAAAAAGTTTTAAGCAATAAATTGAAATATTTTAAAAAAAGAAACATACAGATAGATGTATTTCTCAAATAATCAAATAAATAACAAACCAAAAACAAAAAGGAGCATATCTATGTTAAAAACAACTAAGATGCTTTTAGTGTTATTGTTTGTAATTTTGTTACAAACAAATTCTTACTCCCAAATGCGTCAAGATGCAATCTGGGCGAAGATGGCGCCAGCGGGAAGTATCAAACTTGACGGAGTATTGGACGAAGCAGTATGGTCAAAGGCAGAAGAAGTGAAGGTAGTATATGGAAAACCTGGACCACTCCCGACAAGTGCATGGCGATCAGAATTTCAGGAAGATGTATATTTTGATCAGACAAATGCAACAGTAAAATTTTTAAGTACAACAGACAACAAATTGTATTTAGCATTTTACGTTCCCGACTCATCAATCGGAGGAACAAGCGATTGGGCGAGATGGGATGGAATATTAATGTCAGTAAAGAACAAAGGAAGTGAAGACAGACCAGCACCTGCAGATGAATATTTTTACACATGGTGGCTTGAAGGCTTACCCGAGGCAATGAAAACACCAGTTGCCGGAAATGGACCAAGATTTATAGGAAAGTGGGGAACATGGGATGATACAACAAGAACAGCGGAAAAGAAAGCAGCATGGAATGCAGTAACGAAAGTAATCGGTACATCAAATGATGATAGCACACCGGATCAGGCATGGGTAGTAGAAATGATGATAGATCTTGGAGTTGAAGGATATGATATAACAAAACCAGGAGGAGATGCAGTAGCAATTAATTTCAGTATATGGGACGGAGACTGGATATTTAAGGGAGATCCGTTAAAGATAGCATCAGCAAGGACATGGTATCAGGGTCCATGGGGAAATGCAAACGGTGTAAACGTAGCAAGAATATTAGGAGATCCAGGAGTAACAGTAGATGCAAGCGTGTTGCCGGAAATAATGCCAGACGGAGTAATACCGAATGGAAAGAATTATACAGATCCAATAGTAGACGGAAAGTTGGATGAAGAAGTATGGTCGGGAGCGATGAATTTTGATATAGCATGGGGGAGTGAAGAAATAAGAAATGACTATCCTTATACAGGTCCGGTATCAAGCGGACAATTTCAGCCTGAATTAGGAGGAAATCCAAGACCGCCAATATTAGACCCATCATATGGAAATATAAAGATGTTTTTCAAGGATCATTATTTATACATGGCAGCAGATGTAAATGATCAATTAGTACAGGGGACATCTGAATATGACAGAATAGATGGAGTAAGATTTATATTTCAGGACAGAGGCACAATAAATTCAGATAATTTCGGACAGTTCCAGCAACTGCGGGTAGATTTTGATGCAGCAGGAATACCAATAGCAGAAGAATACTTAAAGACACTTGTAGATTCAGGATATGCAGAATGGGCAGTAAGTCTGAAAGGAGCTACAACAGTAGGAAATAACAGTGATGTAGATGAAGGATATCAGATAGAAATAAAATTAGATTTACAGGGAATGGGATATCCGACAGATTTAGGTGACAAGTTATTGTTTGGTGGAGTAATGTTAGCAGATGGAGATTCATTTGATGATCCATTGGCAGATTACGGAACAAGAACATGGGCGTTCAGAGAAAATGACTGGGGTCCTGCTGCTGCTTGGATGGTTTTAGATCCTGATAAAGTAATTGGAAGCGAACCAAATGCTAATAATGGTCGTCAGGATGCAATCTGGGCGAAGATGGCGCCAGCGGGAAGTATCAAACTTGACGGAGTATTGGACGAAGCAGTATGGTCAAAGGCAGAAGAAGTGAAGGTA
>PFVB01000126.1:0-1030 GCA_002790395.1 Ignavibacteriales bacterium CG_4_9_14_3_um_filter_34_10
TAATATCATCCGGAATCACTTGCCCGTTTGTCAGATAAATAACAGGCACATTGTTTTTTATTAGTAAATTAAGCATATTTCCAAAAACTACGGCTTCATCAACTTTAGAAAAAATTAATGCACCGTAATCAAGCATTTTAAAATTATCCGCAATTTCATATAGTGTTTTCGTTGAACTTGTTGCACTGAGCACCAAATAAATATCATCAATCTTTATTTTTGAAAAAAACTCTTTTGACTTTTTCAATTCGTCAAGATTTTTTTGACTTCTTCCTGCAGTGTCAATAAAAACAATGTCTTTATCTTTCAATTGTTTCATCAATTTTGGCATATCTTCCGGCTGATAAGCAACAAGCATATCAATATTACTTATATCCGAAAATATCCTTAATTGATCAATCGCTCCAAGTCTGTAAGTATCAATTGAAATAATTCCGACATTAAGATTGTGCAGTATTTTTGATATCGCAGCAAGCTTGGCAATGCAGGTCGTTTTTCCTACACCCGTAGGACCAACAACAGCAACCGTTTTTTGCTTTCCCTTTTTTGTAATTTCGAAATGAGTTGTTGGTATCATTGAAGCAATACCGGAAACAATATAGCTTCCAAGATTTTTATCATTTACAAGATTTTGGGATTTCTTAATCTGCGACACAATCGATTTTATAATCGGCTTGGAAATTTCTTTATTTAACAAATCATCTACAACATTATTCAGGTTTTCTTTACTTAATATTTGTTTCTCACCGATATTATCATTCACAATATCCATTTTAGGCACAAATTCCAGATTGCTGCCGGATATTTTTTGGGATTCGTTAAAAAACTCTCTCTCAAATTTAGAAATATCATCGTTCTCAAAATTTAATACCGAATCACCAGCATTCGTGCTCGATTCTTCAATGCCGGCTGTTATTTCAAATTCCTTTATTTTTCCTAAGTTAGAATCTTTTGTGATAACACGCGTTCCGAGAATAATCGCATCGCCGCCAAATTCATTTTTCATAAGTTCCGTAGTTTCCTTCAGAGT
>PFVB01000126.1:1042-8856 GCA_002790395.1 Ignavibacteriales bacterium CG_4_9_14_3_um_filter_34_10
TTTTCTAATTTTCATTTGAAACCTCAACTTTGTCAATAAACTCAAGTTCAACATTTGCAGGCAATTCAGAGAATGAAAGCACTGCAAGATCCGGGAAAGAAGAATTTATCAGTCTGTAAAAATATGGTCTGATGGTTGCAGAAGTAACAATAATCGGAGTAAACCCAAGCGAATTAAATTTTGCCATAACTTTAGTCAAAATATCATTCAACTTTCGTAAAGTGGATGGATATAGTCCCAAATTCTGTGTCATCTCTTTCTGATTTTGAAGCGACTCGGTGATTATCGATTCCAATTTATCACCAATTACTGCTGCATGAATAATCCCATTCCCGTCTTTGTAGAGATTCGAAATTG
This sequence comes from Ignavibacteriales bacterium CG_4_9_14_3_um_filter_34_10, assembly GCA_002790395.1. Taxonomy (GTDB): domain Bacteria; phylum Bacteroidota; class Ignavibacteria; order Ignavibacteriales; family Melioribacteraceae; genus UM-FILTER-34-10. The sequence continues at coordinate 1,400 of PFVB01000126.1, forward strand.
TTTCACCAATTGAATGACGGCAATATTCTGTAAGCACGTCAACGTTCTTTGTAACTTTTGCATAATCTGTCAGGGCTTCAAGAATCTGTACAAGATCTTTAATAGGAATGAATTCTTTTAACAGCGATTGTAAAACTTTTTGAATTGTACCAAGCGAAAGCATTTCAGGATTAATTTCTTCAATTACTGCCGGATAACTTTGCTTTAAGTTTTCCAACAACTGTTTAACTGATTGACGGGTAAGAATTTTATCAAAGTTTTTCTTTAATGTTTCCTGCAAGTGAGTGGAAAGCACAGACAAAGCATCAACAACGGTATAATTAAGCAATTCGGCTTTCTCTTTTTCTTGATCAGTAATCCAAAATCCATCAAGGTTGAAAGCGGGATCTGTTGTTGGAATTCCGCTCAATTTTTCCGTTACATTACCGGGATTCATAGCAAGAAATCTGTCCGTAAATATTTGATAATTCGCTACAATGTTTCCTTTGATTTTGAAAATATACTCATTTGGGTCAAGTTGCAAATTATCACGAACTCTGACAGGAGGAATCAAAACACCATACTCCAAAGCTATGTATTTTCTCGTGGAAGAAATTTTATTGAATAAATCGCCACCTTTATTTTCATCAACAAGCCCAATTAAACCGTAACCAATTTCCACTTCAATTGGATCTACCTGCAGATATTTTTCATAAGTTTCTTCAGGAACAGTGGCTTCAATCTGTTGCTGCTGCTCTGTTTCAACTACCGGTTCATTTATTTTTTTATTCCTGAAATAAGAACTTGCAGCAAGCACAGAACCCAAGATCATAAATGGAATTGTCGGCATTCCGGGTAGAAGTCCAAATAAAATTACCACTCCTGATACAGTTCCAAGCACACGCGGATTCTGAAGCAATTGAGTTTTCATTTGAAGATCAAGCGCGGTTCCTGCGGCACTTCGGGTAACCACCAAGCCTGCAGCAAGTGATATCAACAAAGCAGGTATTTGAGAAACCAAACCATCACCAATTGTTAAAATTGTATATGTTTGAATAGCATCCGTAAAACTCAATCCTCTTTCAGCAACTCCGATTATAAATCCGCCCACAATATTTATAGAATTAATAAGCAAACCCGCAATGGCATCTCCTTTCACGAATTTACTTGCACCATCCATTGCTCCGTAAAATTCAGCCTCGCGTGAAACCAAATCTCTTCTTGATCTTGCATCGGCTTCATTTATCAGCCCCGAGTTTAAGTCGGCATCAATTGCCATTTGTTTTCCGGGCATTGCATCCAATGTAAATCTTGCGGCAACCTCAGAAATTCTTCCGGAACCTTTTATAATTACAACAAATTGAATGATGACCAAAATCAAGAAAATGATAAATCCAACAACATAATTTCCGGCAACTACAAACTGTCCGAAGGATTCAATTACTTTTCCTGCATATCCATCAATCAATATTAATCGGGTTGAACTGATATTCAATGAAAGCCTGAAAAGTGTAACAACAAGAAGTAACCCAGGAAAAACCGTAATATCTAACGGAGACTTTATATACAATGAAACAATCAAAACAAGAATAGAAATCGTAATGTTTAACGCAAGAAAAAAATCGAGCATAACCGCAGGAAGCGGAATTAACATTAATCCCAGCATCATAATCAAACCAACGGCTAAGAAAATATCGCTATTTTTTCCAAACTTCATCATCAAACAATACTCTTCTTTTTCGTCTTTTTGAGATTGAAAATATATGCCAGTATTTTAGCTACTGCCTGGAATAATTTTTCTGGAATAAATTCCCCGACATCAACAAGTTTATATAAAGCACGGGCTAATTGTCTGTCTTCATAAAGAGGCACATTATGTTCTGTGGCAATTTTTTTAATTCTTTGAGCAACTTCATCAACGCCTTTAGCCAAAACTTTTGGAGCAGAATCTTTCCCAACTTCATATTTCAGTGCAATTGCATAGTGAGTCGGATTGGTGATCACAACGTCTGCTTTCGGTACATCCTGCATCATTCTTCTTCTTGCCATTTGATATTGTATGCTTCTGATTTTTCCTTTGACTAACGGATCCCCATCTGTTTGTCTGCTTTCTTCTTTCACTTCTTGCTTTGTCATCATCATTTCTTTTGTAAACTTTTTCTTCTGAAAAATGAAATCAGCTACAGCCAACATTGCAAATACAATTGCAACCTTTATTACTAAAGTTAAGCCGTAATCAACCATTTTGGAAGTAATTTCATTTACTGTAAAATCAGATAATCCCAATGATTGCGAAATCAAATCATCTAAAACATAATATGTGAATCCACCGACAATTATCAGTTTCGACAAAGATTTTAGCAATTCAACAAAAGAATGAGAAGAAAAAAACAATCTTTTAATACCGGAAATGGGATTAAACTTATTCATTTTGGGTGCTAAAGCTTTTGGTGAAATTCGCAATCCTATTTGTCCAATATTTGCAGAAAGCGAAATCACCAAAATTCCCAGAAGCACCGGCATAATTGTCGCAAGCAGAAATATTGCTGATTTTATAAAATACATTTGAATAATATTTACATTCAATTGAAGCGTACCAAGTGAATTGAATATATTTGTCGTTAATTCTGCAATGTTTGAACCGATATAATCTTTGAAAATGATTATCGTAAATAACCCAGATGTAAAAACCGCAAATGATACTATCTCGTTACTTTTGGCAACTTGTCCTTCCTGACGTCCTTCATCAAGTTTCCTTTGGGTCGGTTGTTCGGTTTTTTCCTGTCCCTGCTCAGCCATACATCATCTCATTAATCGAATTAATTCAAAAAGCTGGTTTTCAAAATCATATAAATATGCCCTGATTAAATAAACATAAAGCGGGGTCAAACTTGCAAGCATCAAAAAACCAAGTCCAAGTTTAATAGGATATGTAACAAAAAAAACCTGCATTTGCGGAATTATTCGTGAAAGTATTCCTTCACCAACACTAATTAAAAAGTATGATACCAAAACGGGGGAAGAGATTTTTACAGCAATAATAAAAACAGATGCTGTTATTAAAACAAAAGTATCATAAACATTTTTGGTTAATGTGTACGATCCGAGCGGGATTATTGTGAACGAATAAACCAACGCTCTGATTAAATGATGATGTCCGTCAATTACAAAGAAAACAAGGATTGCAAGGAAGTAAATTATTTCTTCAATAACATTGCTTCCCATTCCATCAACCGGATTAAAAACCTGTGACATACTTAGCCCGACATCAAAACCGATGATTGAACCAGCAAATGAAACCGCATAAAAAATCATATTAATTGAAAAACCAATAATCAAGCCGCTGATAACTTCTTTTATTACATTTACAACAAGCCAAATCAAATTTATTTCTATTGAAATTTTTGTCTGCGATACTGATGAAAAAATTATATATGAAATGACGAACGCCAGAAATACTTTTCCTGCCGTTGGTATTGCCTGATGATTGAAAATTGGTGCCGCCGAAAAGGCTGAGATTATTCTGACAAATATCAGCAGTACAATTATAAAATCGCTGATTAAAATTTCACTCATCGTATAACCGTATTAATCATTCCGATAATTTTATTTGTAATGCCGATTAATTTTTCGAGAATCCACGGTATTAAAAATATGATTGCTGCACCTGTAAATATTATCTTCGGTACAAATGTTAAAGTCATTTCCTGAATCGAAGTTGCTGCCTGAAAAATTGAAATGATAATTCCTATCACCAGCGATACTCCAAGTATTGGCAGCAAAATGATAAAGGTTGTATAAAAAACTTCTGTTAGTAATTCAATTATCAATTCTTCGGTCATTGAAAACTCCTTACCAGTGAACCAACTATCAAATTCCAGCCGTCAACGAGAATAAAAAGAAGTATTTTGAATGGAAGTGAAATCATCATCGGGGGAATCATCATCATTCCCATTGAAAGCAATATTGATGAAACAATCATATCAACCATTATAAACGGTATGAACAAAAAGAAACCGATAATAAACCCGGCACGAAGCTCGCTTAATGCAAAAGCCGGAACTAAAATGTATGTGGGTAAATCCGTTCGGTTTTCCGGACGCTGCAAATTTGCCAAACCAATAAATAATTCGAGATCAGCCTCTCTGACATGATCAAACATAAAAGCGCGAATCGGTTCAATTCCTTTATCATAAGCCTGATCAAGATTAATTGAATTACTCATAAGAGGTTTTATTGCTTCATCATTTACTTTATTCCACGTTGGTGCCATTACAAAAAAAGTGATGAAAAGAGCAAGTCCTGCCAACAATTGGCTTGGCGGCATTTGTTGCGTTCCCAAAGCATTCTTCAAAAAATGGAAAACAATTATTATCCTCAAATATGCAGTTGTCATTATTAAGATTGATGGTGCTAATGAAAGCACAGTCATCAATAATAGAATTTGAAGCGTTGTTGAAACATCTTCACCTTTTTCCGCTTTGCCCACTTCAATTCCGATTTTTGGTAGTGGAATTGTTGTATTTGCCTGCGCAAAGGAAATATTGGTTACAAATATATTCAGGAGTAGAGCAGCAAGCAGAAATTTTCTTTTCATTTCATGCCCAAATTCTTTTTGATGATATCTTTTAAATTACCAGGCAAATCTTTTGACTGATTGCTGCTGCTTTCGAGCAACTCATCAGGACAATCAATTTCCTTCAACAATGAAAATGAATTATCACTTACACCGACAATCAAGAGTCTATCCTCAACTTTAATAAGCGAGATGTATTTTTTCGGCATTATTTGCTGGGTTGAGATTACTTTAATTCCTCCGATTTGAAACTTTTGTGGCGAAAAACGAAGTCCGTATTTTTTCACTAAATAAAGAACAGAATAGAGCAAAATTATTACAAGAAGAAGTGGCAACAGCATTGATATTACGCTTCCAAATGTCATTATTCAAGTCCTTTAAGAATTTGCTCACTGCTTACCAAACCTGTAATTCTGATTCCGAAATGTTTGTCAATTACCACAACTTCACCTTCGGCAATTTTTTTATTATTCACAAAGATATCAACAGGTTCACTTGCCAATTTATCAAGCTCAATTACATATCCGCGTTCAAGTTCAAGTATGTCTTTAATTTTCATCTTTGTTCTGCCGAGCTCGATATATAAATTCAAATAAAGATCCTGCAGAAATTCTAATTTGCCTATTGCAAACCCACCTTTCTGATTTGCCTCCTCAAATTCATTAAAATCAGCGGTCGATGCAGTTTTTATTGATTTGTCGCTGAGACTATCGGGATTTGAAAATGTTGTATCACTCATTTAATTACCTTTATTTAAAATGTCAGAATAATTTTCTTGTAACTTTTACAGCTTTTTTATTATTTACTACACCCACTCTTCCCCAAAATATTTCACGGTTATCAATTTTAACTACCACTTCATCACTTGTCTTGGTTTCCAATTTCAGCATATCACCTTTATCGAGTGCCAATAGTTCTTTAAGTAAAATCTTTGTTTTTCCGAATTCAATTTTTACCGGCACTTCAGCATCATAAACTTTATTTGCAATAATTTCCTGCGATGTAGTTCCTTTATATTTTGAAGGACGGATTGATGAAAATTTCTGTGATGATATTTTTGCCAAAATCGGATCAAAAGCATAAGTGGCGAAGCATATATTCATCATATATGACATTTCACCAAAACCAATTTCAAATGAAATAAGCAGAACAGATTCGCTCGGGCTTGTAATCTGAGCAAAGTCAATATCCGGTTCGAATCTGTCAAGTTTAAATTCAAAATTATCAATTGCCTGCCATGCTTTTTCCAAATCTTCCATTGCTCTTTCAACAACAACACCAAGAATTTTTTGCTCGATTGGAGTAATAATATTTGTCTGTTTTGTTCCCAATCCATTTCCGCCAAGCAGTCTTTCGACCAATGAAAATGCCAATTCCGGACTGAATTCAATTACACCTTTTATATCCATATCCTGAATTTCAAAAGCAAACAAACACGCGGGATTTGATACCGAAAGCACGTACTCAGAATAATAGATCTGATCGACACTTGTAACATTTACATTAACGATTGACTGAAGTTTTGAGACAAAAAATGATGCAAGCCCTTCAGCAAATGCTTCATGTATATTTCTTAAAATACGAAGCTGATTTTTTGATATTCTGTTTGGAAGTCGGAAATCATAAGGAATTACTTCCTTTTCATGCGAAGTACTTGCATTTTCATCAACACCGCTTTTTACATTATTGAGCAGTTGATCTATTTCGGATTGTGAAAGTAATTCTGCCATATTAGTTCAAAATATATTTGCTGAAATAAACTCTGTTAACTTTTAAAGCTGGCAAAAATTTTTCAACCTTTTGAGAAATCTCAATTCGCAGCGAATCTTTGAATTCATTATTGCTCAACTGCATTGCATCTTTATTTGAAAGAATACTGATCACTAAATCTTTAACCAAAACATCTTTTGCTTTCAGTTCAGTAACATTTTCTTCCGAACCGAGGTCAAATGCAATTGAAGCAAGTAAAAGCTGTTCACCGTTTGACCCCTGCGGATTTACAATAATATCATCAACAGAATAAAGAAATTTTCCATATTCAATTTTCTTATTCGAGTTCTTTTTTTTGTCTTTCGAAACCTCACCGCTTTCACTTTTGCCGCTTTCTGAACTGTGAGTCGTACCGACTTTATTCATGATAATGTTTGCCGTTACAAAGTAAACGATAATCAACTGCACGACAAAGATTGGTAATCCGATTATGAAAAATTTCAGATTAGATGATTTTGTTGTTATTTCTTTTTCGTCTGCCATTTTAATTCTCATTTATTTTTTGAGAACAAAATGCAAGTCAAGTGCCACAATAAAAGAATAAAAACTTGATTTTTTTGCCCTTTTCGGAGATTTTTGTGGTTAATATTATGCAGATGGTTGATTTTATTTGATTTAGTCCGGCAGCCAATTGGATTAGTAAATTAACGAGAAAGTAGATTATCAATGACAACAATCCTTATTTCTGTCAGAAGAAAGGATTGGTAAACATCAAAAAATCTCCGGCGTTTTCACAGAATCACATGTTAAACCTCGGAGGTTTTATACTATTTCATCTGAACTTGTCCGTCGTAGCCAACTTGCATTTCATTTCGGTTGGTAAACTTCAGCGTAGGAGGATTTATCCTCCGAAGCTAACCTGTATTTCATTTTAGCGCAGGAGGAGCATCTTCTTTGTTTCAGAAAATGAACCTTCTTTCAATGTGTAAAAATAAACTCCCAAACTTACATTATTCATTATACATTGTACATTATACATTCTCGCAGGTTTTCGTTCGTTTACAAGTATTGCCACTTCTCGTCCGAGAATATCATAAACTTTTAGTGTAACATTTTGTAGCACAGAATACTATTCTGTGCTACGGAAAATTGTAAATATTACTAAAGTGGTTGGATTCAATTAATAAAAATA
>PFVB01000034.1:0-1544 GCA_002790395.1 Ignavibacteriales bacterium CG_4_9_14_3_um_filter_34_10
ATAAATCCCGAAAGCATAAATGATGGAAGCAGCGATGTAACATTAGCAGCCTGAAATGCAACCTGCTGTGAATCTGCAACTGTTGAGATGAATATCCCTAATCCTAATGCAGCGAATAAAAATGTTAGCGTTCCAAATAACAGCAAAAACAAATCTCCTTTAATTACTAAACCAAACAATATGTATCCAGCCACAAGAACAATTGTGGCATTTATTAAGGAAATAAAAATGTAAGGAATAGTTTTGCCAAGAATAAATTCAAACGATGAAAGAGGCGAGACATTTATTTGTTCAATTGTTCCTCTTTCTTTTTCGCGCACAATGGAAAGAGAAATTGAGATTACAGCAGTAACAATTAATATCATTCCCATTAGACCGGGTATCAAAAACTTAGTTGATTGCAATTCCGGATTAAACCAAAACCGAGGCTGCAGATCAATTGGCACGTACAAATTTTTACCGGTAACTGCTAAATATTCTTTTGTAAGTTTTATTGAATAACTATAAGTAGCAGCGTTCACGTAATTTTGAATTGCGCTTGCCGTAGTGCCGTCAACACCATCTATTAGGTATTGAACTTTTACTTCCTGTTTCGATAATAGTTTTCTTGATAAGTCATTTGGAAATACAACAACTACCTGAACAATTTTTTCATCCAATAATCTTTTAATTTCACTTTCATCCTGAACGTAAGTTATAAGATCAAAATATTCGGAGCTTATTAATCCATTAACGTATTCTCTCGTATAATCAGATTTATCCTGATCATAGACAGCAATTTTAATATGTTTAACATCAAAGTTGATTGCATACCCGAAAATTATAAGCAAGACAACGGGAAAGAAGAAAATTATAAACAACATTCTCGTGTCTCTGCTGAGTTGTTTTAATTCTTTTTTAGCAATTGCAAAAATTCTATTAAGCATTTTGTTTGTTGTCCTTTTCAATTAAATGAATAAAAACATCTTCAAGAGTAGGAACAATTCTTTCAACACGCTTTACTTTAATACCATTTTGTTCTTGCAATAGCTGTATAATATTTTTTTCAGTAATTGTATCATCATTTAATATTACGTGAATGTAATTGCCAAAAATGGATGTTTCGCCAACCCACTTTTCTTTTTCTAAAATTTCTAAACTATCAACAGTTTTATCAGTTTCTATTTCCAGAATTGGATTTTTTATGTAATTAGTTTTTAACTCTTTAGAATTACCTTGAGCAACAAGTTTTCCAGCGTTGATAAGAATTATATCGTTACAAAATTCTGCTTCATCCAAGTAGTGAGTTGTAACCAGAACAGTTGTTCCTCCTGCAGAAAGATCATTTATCAAATCCCAGAAGTTTCTTCTTGAAACAGGATCAACACCGCTTGTTGGTTCATCGAGAAATACAATTTTAGGTTCGTGAATTACTGCAGTTCCCAATGCTAATCTTTGTTTAATTCCGCCCGGCAGAGAAGAGGTAAGTGTATTTTCCATATTTTCAAGATTAGCAACTTTCAGAACCCATTTTTTCCTTTCCTGATATTTTTTCCCATCCAATC
>PFVB01000034.1:1648-3205 GCA_002790395.1 Ignavibacteriales bacterium CG_4_9_14_3_um_filter_34_10
TGTTTCATAATGCTGTATCCACCAACCAAAGCGTCTCCGGAAGTTGGTTCTAAAACGCCGATCAGCATTCTAATTGTTGTGGATTTACCGGCACCATTGGCTCCAAGAAAACCAAATATTTCACCTTGCTTTACAGTAAAGTTTACATTATCAACTGCCGCGAAATCGCCGAACTTTTTTGTCAAGTTATTTACTTCGATACTGTTCATAATTTTCTTCCCAGAAGACAGAAGTTAGGAGTTAGAAGACAGAATTTTGTTTGAATAAGCATTTAATAATTTGCTTACTTCTTCTGCCAATTCATTTCCCTGATCTATTCTTGCATATCCTAAATCTTTAGTTAATATTAAATAGTATTTACATTCCTCAAGTGAACCTTCTGATATATTAAAAAACCTCACTTTATCTGCTTTCCCTCTTTTTCTGTATCCCTCAGCAATATTAGCAGGGATAGAAACTGCTGCTCTTCTGAATTGGGATGTCAAACCGAATATTTCTTCTTTAGGAAATGATTTTGTCATTTGATAAACAGCCAATACAAATTGATGGGCTTTTTGCCATACTATGAGTTCCTTGAAAGATTTGGATTTCATTTCTATCTCCTTTTTATTTTTTAAAAAAATTATTTACTGAAACTTTCAACTTGAAATCTTCTGACTCCTGTCTTCTAACTCCTGTCTTCTGATTTCTGACTACTCAATAAATCCTTCTACCTAATGATTTGCTTAATCTTACTTTTGCTATTTGAAAATCAACCTCAGCAGTTTTTAGATTTGTTTCTGCTTGCAGTTTCAAAGTTTCTGCATCAATTAAGTCAGTGCTTGATGCTAATTGAAGATTATATTTTTCAGCAGTAATTCGATAATTTTCTGATGCTTGTTCTAACGCTATTTTATTCACTTTAACTTTTTCTTCTGTTTTCAATAAGTTCAAATAATTCGAATGAACTTCCAGTTGAATATTTTCTTTCAGTTGGTCATAATTTGTTTCGAGTTGAATTTTAGTTTGTTCAGCTTGTGATACTTGCGATGATGTTAATCCCCAATTCCAGACATCCCAGCTTAATGTTACGCCAACATCCCAGTTATAGTTAAACTCATCTTTTGCCGGTAAAAATCTTGGGTTGGGATTACTGTAATAGTAATTACCGGTTAGATAAACGGATGGAAACAAGCTTGATTGTGCTGCGGTAATTCCTTCATTACTTGCTTCAACTCTGTAAGCAAGAGATTTTAGTTCGTGTCTATTATTTAATGCTTCGTTTAAAATTTCCAACAAATCATAATTAACCAAACTCATTGATTTTTCTGTTGAAGCAATTTTTGTTTGTGAATCCAGATCGATTCCGAGCGCTTTGTTAAAAGCTATTCTTGTGATTTTTAGATTATTTTCTGCTTCAATAAGCATTAATTGTGTATTGGAATATTGGACTTCCAGTTTCAACAAATCATTCTTTGAAACCAAACCTTGATCGAAAAAATTTCGTGTATCTTTTAAATGATCCTCTATCTGTTTCAATGTTTGCGCAAATACGTTTCTTACTTCATCTGCTTTATA
>PFVB01000133.1 GCA_002790395.1 Ignavibacteriales bacterium CG_4_9_14_3_um_filter_34_10
TTAAGAATTGAGGTGTTTATGTTATTGAAACTATCAGGACTGGTTTTGTTTTTTTATTTTACTGCGATTTATAATTTGTCAGCTCAGTCCTGCGGGTTTGGTTGTCTTGGTTTATCCGGAGTTTACGGAGGTTATTCAATCGAAAAATATAAGCTTGACGGATTGAACAAAACTTTAAATGAGCAACTGACTGCATTAGGAAATAGTGAAAACGTATTTAAATTCGAAGAGATGAGAGGCTTGCGTGTCGGGGCAAATATCTTTCGTGCAAAGTTCTCAAATTTCTTTCTGACTGCAAAAGGATTTTATCAGTTTCTGAAAAGTTCGCAGGAAGCAAAAGAGCAATCAGTCTCAGGTGAAAGTATTATGAAATCGGATCTTTCATTGAATCATTGGGGATTCGGTATTGATATTGGCTTTCCCATATTCAGTTTCCTGAATCTCAAACTTTTCGATGGCGGAGTGAATTTATATACTTCAGAATTAATGAATACATTTTCAGATAATATAGGAACACAGGAGAAAGATTACAATTATTCTTCAATGACGATGGGCTATTATGCAGGTTCTGGTTTGATAATTGAATTGATTAAAAATTACGTAAGCCTTGAAGGAACGGCTTATTATCAGGTGATTTCAATAAATAATTTAGTTGATAACTCAGGGAATAAACTTCCGTCTGATGAATCAGGATTGAAGTTCGTGGATAAAGGTGGCTTGTCGGCTACTGTTCAGTTAAATATTGGAATATCTTTCTGACGTGATTATCGTATAAGTTTGATGATGTTTTCGTAAAATATCAATAAAAATAATCTTAGGAAGTTTATAATGACAAAATTAGATAAGGCATGTAAAATTGCAATTAAAGATTGTATGGGTGCTGTAAGTGGCGAATCAATTTTAGTTATTACTGATGAAAAGAAAAAGAAAATAGGTTACGCACTTTATGAAAATGCATTACAACTTGGACTTACTTCACTATTTGTTGAAATGAAATCACGCGAGATAAATGGTGAAGAACCGCCTTCACAGGTAGCTGAACTGATGAAGCAATTTGATATAGTTTTATGCCCGACTGATAAATCACTTACACATACAAATGCCAGAAGAACGGCTTCTTCGCTTGGTGCCCGCATTGCAACTTTTCCCGGAATTACAGAATCAATAATGATCAGAGGGCTAAATGCCGATTATAATAAAATTGCTGAGCGAACAATAAAACTTCAGGAAATGCTGAACGATGTAAATGAAGTCCGTGTAACCTCGGAACTAGGAACATACATCACACTTGATATTAGTGGACGAAATGGAATTCCAAGCAAAGGTTTATTTCATAAAAAAGGTGAAAGCGGAAATCTTCCTACCGGTGAAGCTTACATTGCACCATTGGAAGGAAAAAGCAATGGTGTTTTTTATGTTGATGGTTCGATGGCTGGAATTGGAGTAATCGACAATAAACCGATTCGCATTGAAGTTATTGATGGTTATGCAGAAAGAATTTCCGGCGGAAAACAAGCAAAACAATTAGTTAAAATGCTTGATAAAGTTGGACGCCTTGCAAGAAATATTGCAGAGTTTGGAATTGGAACAAATGATAAAGCAAAGCTGAGCGGTGTTTTGCTCGAAGATGAAAAAGTGATGGGCACAATACATATTGCTCTCGGAGATAATAAATCTATGGGCGGGAATGTTAATGTTCCTCTGCATCTTGACGGAGTTGTTAAAAAACCAAATGTGTATTTTGACGGTGAGAGAATTATGAAGAAAGGAAAATTCGTTATTCAACTTTAACCTAATTACCAAATAAAAAAAACTCAGACTTTTATCAATCATATTCAACTCGTTATTCTATCCAAAATTTTTTATAAAAAAGAGTTTGTATTAAAATTTACAGGGGAAAAATCAATCGTAAATTAATTCAATAAATTCAATTTTTATTTTGGTGAATAGAAGAATTGATTTTTTTTATAATTTAACTTTGTACTTAATAAAAATAAGGAGCAGAAATGTCAACTACAAAAGAAAACCTAAAAGAAGCATTTGCAGGTGAAAGTCAGGCAAACCAAAAGTATCGTGCATTTTCAAAGAAGGCAGAAAGAGAAGGATTTCCGAATGTTGCAAAATTATTCGCAACCACTGCAGAAGCAGAAAGAATTCATGCTGAAGGTCATCTTGGTGCATTGGATGGAATTGGTTCAACTTTGGAGAACTTAAAAGCAGCAATATCAGGTGAAACTTATGAATTCACTGAAATGTATCCGCCTATGCTTCAACAGGCTGAAGCTGAAAATCATAAGGCAAAACGAATGTTCAAATATGCAGTTGAGGCGGAAAATGTTCATGCAAAACTTTACAACCTTGCGTTAAAAGCTGTTGAGGAAGGGAAAGATTTGGATATCTCTGAGTTTTACCTTTGTCCCGTTTGCGGTCATATTGAATTTGGAAAGCCTACTGAAAAATGTCCGATATGCGGTGCACTTGCTTCAAAATATGTTAAAGTTGTTGAGTGATTTTTAATTAAAGAAACAGAATTATCCTGAGTACTGTCTGAAGCCGGCAGTTTGTCAAAGGATGGCTGTTAATTAAAATTTGAGTGAAAATATGAAAATTGAAAAGGTAGAACTTCACCACATTAGAATGGAATTGGTTTCGCCATTCACAACATCAATGGGAACTGAATATGATGAGGAACATATTATTGTGCGTGTTGATGGTGAAGGTTTTACTGGTTGGGGTGAAAGTGTTGCAGAAGGAACGCCGTTTTACTCATACGAAACGGTTATAACTGCATGGCATATCTTACAGGATTTTTTAATCCCATCGATTCTTGGTAAAAATATTTCAGGTATTGATGAAGCAATTTCATCATATGAAAAAGTACGCGGACATATGATGGCAAAAGCCGGACTTGAAGCGGCGCTGTGGGATTTGTTTGCTAAGTCACAAAACATTTCGCTTTCAAAAATGATGGGAGGAACAAAAAATAAAATTGATGTTGGCGTAAGTATTGGAATTCAAAATTCTATTCCAGAGTTAATCAAAAAAATTGAAAGTTATCTTGCTGAAGGTTATAAAAGAATAAAGATTAAAATTGCTCCCGGATATGATATTCAGTTTATTAGAGCAGTAAGAAAAGAATTTCAAGATATTCTGTTTCAGGTTGACGCTAACTCTGCATATGAACTCAAGCATATTGATTTGTTTAAGCATATGGACGATTACAATTTGCTGCTGATTGAACAGCCGCTTGGTTATGAAAATATTTATGATCATTCAAAGCTGCAGCGTGAACTCAAAACACCAATCTGCCTTGATGAAAGCATTCACTCGCTTGATGATACCCGTGCCGCAATAGAACTTGATAGTTGCAGAGTAATAAACATAAAGCCGGGACGTGTCGGCGGATTTACAGAATCAAAACTTATTCATGATTACTGTCAGTCTAAAAATATTCCTGTTTGGTGCGGCGGAATGCTGGAAAGTGGAATTGGACGGGCAGGAAATGTTGCTCTTGCTTCGCTGCCAAACTTTAAATTACCGGGAGATATTTCCGCTAGCAAACGTTATTACAAAGAAGATATTGTTGAACCGGAATTTATTGTTAATAAAGATGGTACAATAAATGTTCTGACCGAACCAGGAATTGGTGTTAAAGTTAATATGAGAGTGCTCGATAAGGTTACGGTAAAGAAAAAAGAATTTACCATGTAAGATTGAACTCCAGTCCGATCCTTTTCTTAATCGGAATGGACTGGAGTCCATTCCTGACAGTTAGATTTGCGGGACAAAACTATTACCTGCAAAATTTAATGTTTGTTTTGATGAAAAAAATTTAACATTTACAATAAATTATTGGAGAAATAAAATGCTGAGAGCAATTTTATTTATGCTTATTTTGTTTTTAATCGGCTGTTCAAAAGACAATAAAAATAATCAGAATAAAGATTTAAATAAGTATAATCTTCGTAATCAAACATTGAATTCAAGTGAAATGCATCATGCTGATGAAGAAGCAAATCGGTCTGAAATTATTAAGGAAAGAAAATTCACCATAAGTGATTCAAGGTATTTTATAATTGTTGAACAGAAAGGAGATGGCTGGAGTGCACGTGATATAAGTTTCAGATCTTCAGGGTTACCGGAAAATAAAATATTTAAATATGATGGTGTTGGTTATGTTGATACTGTAATGATTGCAGATTTGAATCGTGATGGAATCAAAGAGTTTTATGTCACAATTGGAAACGGAGGCTCTGGCGGTATGGAAGATTTGTATGTTTTCACCTATGACCAAAGGAGCATAATTAAAGTTGATACAAAATGTATTGAGAATGTTACTGACGGGAAATATTTCGATGTATCTAAAATTCAGGGACATGATAACTATCATATCTCAGGAGGATATTTGGTTAATACTGTTCCGCTTTATAATGATGGTGACGCTAATTGTTGTCCAACAGGCGGAGAGATGAATATCTTTTATAAAATTGTATCAGTAAATGATTCAATAAAACTTGAATTTGAAAAAACAAATTAGTGCTTTATTGCCGTTGAATTTAGTCAACAGCAATAAAGAATGATTTCCCCAAAATCTTTTTCAACATGAAAATTTAATTTGTTCAGTTTGTTCCAAGATATCCAATGGGGATTTTTAAGCTTGTCTCCTCATTTGAAAAAATTTGCATAGTAAACTTTCTTATTCAAGAAAACGTTGCCAAAATATTTCCCGATGATTGAAAAGGGAATGAAAAATTCGATGGTCCAGTAAACTTTTTCAAACTTTTCGGGATAAATTCTATTTGATAATTTACTCTTCCTTTGAATTTGTTTGCAGTCGTCAGGTGTGAATAAAATTTCTTGAGAAAATTTTCCATTGACTATTTTTTCATCTTTAACATAAGTTGCATAAAGTGCACCAATACAATTGAACTCGAATGCCAAATGCCCGACAGAATCTTTTGGCTTTAGAAATATTTCAACACAACTGTCTTCCCAAACAGGCATCATGTCTTCCGTGCAAACAGCAAGTAATGAGAAATCAAATACTCCAAATCTCCCATGAAAACCTTTTGAATTGCTAACTAGTGCAAGATTTACCTTTGGAATTTTGCATTTGCTTTCTTCCCGTATTGAATCTAATAATATTCTATCTACTGACGACCAATCAGTTGCAGTAGAATCAGAATATTTGACTTTGTATTTTTTCTTTCCCATTAGTAAAATATTTTCAAATTTTTATCCATTAATATGTAAAAAAAATAATTTTCTGTTGTATTTCTATTCAAAAAAAATATTATTTCAAAGTTAATTCTATAATCCAATAAGATTTGTTGTGCTGTCAGATAATAATCAAAATATTAAAATACTGTTTAATAACACAAAGAAGTTTGTTGTCCAAAATCAAAACGTGATTGAGATTATTTCAAACTGTTATGTAAAATATGGATTGATCGACAAAACAGAGCAGATGGATATGATTCAATATATAAATATGCGTCTGCTTGAAAGTGTATTAGCAAAAATGCAGAAACAATGCGAGCGGAAGTATTATATGTAATGCACCCCCATAAGCTATTCGGATAGTTCGGCTTTAATGAATGAGAAAAATAATACTCTGACTTTAGAAGAATCTATGCGTAAAAAAAATACTGACACTGCTGATAAATTTATTCCTATTCCTGAGTATGAAGCTGTGTGTTTCAGTGAATTTCGTTCCGGTGAAATTGTGATCAATTCACCGAAAGACTCGGTTTTTACTGATTCAAATATTGTTTTTAATTTTTCTGCATCCGGTGGTGAAACAAAGTATTTGAAGATTTTTGATAATAAAGACAAAATGCTTTTTACGTTTCCAATTCGTGAAAGAAAATTCATTCAAAAAGTGTCATTGCCCGTAGGGCTATTTTACTGGAAAGTCGAAAATGATTTAGAGCTTTTATATTTGGGCAAAGTAAGTATAAAAAGAAAGAGTTAATCAATTAGAATAAATCCTGCCCAGATATTCGGGAAAGAAAATTTTTGATTTTGTATAAAATGTTTTTTTGGTTTCCTGTAATGCTTTTGAGTAATCATTCCATGTGATTAACTGCTTGAAAAATTCGACAAAAAATTCCCGCGATCCCTTGTCGGAAGTTTTCCAAAGTGATGCAATCACTTTATCAACTCCTCAATAAAAAAACTTCTTGCCAGGGATATAACTCCTTCTCCGGATTCTACAAAACCCGCATCAGAACTTGTCAATAAAAATGAGATAAAAAATTATTTTAATTAAGCAACATCTTTGTCGCTTTCTGCTTTATTAATCCAAACTTCATTATCCGGCATTTTCGCTTTCCGCAATCCTTTCACAAATCTTTTTGGAGTAGATAGATACGCTTTTTGAAAAATGATATTCAATTTTTAATATAAACCGTGCTCGAATCAATTAATCATGAAGTAGCGTTTCCACTATTGATTATGTCCAATAAATGGAAGTTATATTTATTCTTTTCTTCCTGTATAGTTTCTTTTCCGATTAAAATATTAGTCAGAATCAAAGCCTTTTTTTTGAACGAAATCAGCGATGTTTCTAAATTATTTTTTTTGTTTCCAAAATGCACTTGAAGAACTTAGAAGTATTAGTTTTTTATAAGAAGAAAGTGGTAATAAAAGAGCCTTTCGAAGTACATTATGTTTTTCTTCTATCTTAAAAATTATTCGCCCATTATTTCAAGAAATTTAATTGCTTTAATTTATAATTGTATTAGCGCAGAATCCAAATCTTCTTGCTAAAATGCTTTTATATTTTCTCAATACAGAATAATAATTTTGATATTCTTGAAAATCCGGCTGTATTTATTACTTTAATACAGATTAATTAAAATCTACACATCGAGAGAAAATTTATTTAGAGTGAATAATGGAAATATTAGTCTGGATTTAATGTAAAACGGCAGATTAAAAATATTTTTAAAAATTATTTTGCTTTTATAAAAATCCGCATTATTTTAAACATAACCTTTTAGGTAATGTTTAGAGTATTGAGGATGCGAAGAAATAGTTTTATATCAAGAGAACAAGATTATGCATTGCGAATGACAGCCTTTCTTGCAGGATTGCCAAAAGGAGAATTTATTTCAGTTCCAAAACTTGCCGAAAAACTTTTTATATCGCAAAAATTTGCTTCGCGTATAATCCACAAGTTAAAAAAAACAAATATCACAGATTCAATACAAGGTAAATATGGTGGAGTTTTTCTTAAAGCTGATCCTAAAAAACTATCGATGTACGATGTACTTAACACAATCGGTTTCAAAGTAAAATTTAATGATTGCTTAAAAGAAAATTTTGTTTGTGAATTAATGTTCGGCTGCAAGTTTCATTCTTTCTGGATTAACGAAGAAAAATTATTAATAGATAAATTAAAAAGTCAAAAGTTTTCTGACTACATACTCCAAGAACAAAATAATTAATCACTTAATTACTCAATAAAAATGAGGTAAAATATGGATGTATTAACATTAGCACGATGGCAGTTTGCAATAATAACTGTCTATCATTTTTTCTTTGTGCCAATTACCTTAGGTCTTTCAATTGCGGTTGCTATAATGCAAACTGCATATTACAGAACAGGTAATGAAGCTTACAAAAAAATGACAAAATTTTGGGGGAAATTATTCCTCATCAACTTTGCAATTGGTGTTGTTACTGGTATTGTTCAGGAATTTCAATTTGGAATGAACTGGTCGCAATACTCAAGGTTTATGGGAGATATTTTTGGAGCCCCGCTTGCCATCGAAGCATTGCTTGCTTTCTTTATGGAATCAACTTTTCTTGGCATCTGGATTTTTGGCTGGGAAAGAGTTCCTAAAAAATTTCATCTTGCTTCAATTTGGCTTGTTGCAATTGGTTCTAATCTCTCAGCAATTTGGATTTTAGCAGCAAATTCTTTTATGCAACAGCCAGTTGGTTATGCAATCAGAAATGGCAGAGCGGAGATGACTGACTTCTTCGCCATAATAACCAATGGTCATCTTTGGGTTCAATTTCCACACGTATTTTTTGGTGCAGTAGCAACAGCAGGATTTCTAATTCTTGCAATCTCTGCTTTTCAATTGGTTAAAAAAGAAAAGCATGAAGTATTTAAGAAATCATTTAAGTTCGGTGCTGTTTATGCTTTGGTTGGTTCTTTGCTAGTTGTATTAGTTGGTCATACTCAAGCTCAATATATGGTTAAAGTACAACCCATGAAAATGGCTGCAGCAGAAGCATTATGGGATTCCGAAAATCCTGCAGCAATGTCGTTATTCACTTTTGGTGATGAAAAAAATCGAAAAGATGTTTTTGCAATAAAAATTCCAGGTGCTTTAAGTTTTCTTGCTTACAATAAATTTTCCGGTGAAGTAAAAGGAATAAATAATTTACAGAAAGAAGCAGAACAAAAATTTGGTCCAGGCGATTATGTACCGCCAATTGCAATTTCATATTGGACTTTCAGAATTATGGTGGGTGCTGGTTTCTTAATGTTGTTAATTGCATTACTCACCACAATTCAAGCATTCAAATCTAAGTTTGAATTTAAACCACTTTGGTACAAAATTGTTTTCTGGTCATTATTTTTACCTGTTATTGCAAATTCAACCGGATGGTTATTTACTGAATTGGCAAGGCAACCGTGGACGGTATTTGGTTTGTTTCAAACTGCTGATTCAGTTTCAAATACAGTTACTGCCGGCGAAGTTGCTTTTTCTCTTATTGCTTATACATTAATTTATGCTGTGCTGATGGTGATAATGATTGGCTTGATGATAAAATTTGCAAACAGAAATATTGATGAAATTGAAAAAGAAGAAGCAGAAGTTGATAACTCAGTTTTAACTAAAGCATAGGAGAATAAAATGGATTTTAACACAATTTGGTTTATACTTATTGCCGTATTATTTGTAGGATTTT
>PFVB01000074.1:0-6999 GCA_002790395.1 Ignavibacteriales bacterium CG_4_9_14_3_um_filter_34_10
AATGATGATACGGTTTTTGTTTATTGGGCAATGATTTCAAATAAAGATACATGCAAGTATTTCTATAAATTAAAAATTGATGGCAAAGCTCTGGTGCTAAAAGTTTTAGGTGATACAAAAAGTGAGAAATTTAATAAAGCAACAGCCATAAAACTTGATAGATGTGAGCAGGCTGTAAATCCTTTTGCCATTGAAGTTCCGTATTTACCAATGTTCAGTATTTTGCTTGCAAATAATGAATTCACGTCTTTTTTTGCTGATTGGGAGATGACAAATTCATCGGAGCTTATGCCTTTCCAGCCGACTTACTATTCTTCATCCTCTGTCTATTATTCACAAAATATTATTTATAAACCAAAGACAAATGGCTTCAGAAATAAGTTAGATGAAACTTTATATTTGACAATATCAGGCAACATTGAAGATGTATTTCCAAATATTCCTAATCCTGTTTCGGAATTCAAAGATATAAGTGAAAACTCGATTTTATGGGATTACCGACAACCATTCGGAAGATTAATTACCAAACCATGGAATTATTTGCAAAGATTCAACAAAGCAGGAATAAAAAATCTTTGGGTTCAGATTCATGAATGGCAAAATGATCATTCGTCAACGCTAAATTATTTAAGTGGTTATGATGATGGATTACCATGCGTTTTGCCTGCAAATACAAATTACGTTAGTGGAAATGAATATGGTGGTAAAGAAATGCTCGATAAGATTATTGTAACAGCAAAGAATCAATATGGATTTCGCATTGGATTACACCAGAATTATATTGATATTTATAAAAATGCAGATTGTAAAAATTATGGCTTCAATCAAAATGTAGTTGCACTTAATTCTGACGGGGAATTTAGAAAAGCATGGTTTAATGAATACACCAAAATGCAATCCTTTATTCTCAAACCTTCACGGTCACTGTCTTACACAAACTACTGGAGCAGCGAAATTCAAAAATTATATAATCTGAACGCGAGTTATTTGGATGTACATTCTTCAATTAATCCTTCTGAAGCTGTTGATTATGATTCAGAAATTCCTGATGCCGGTAAATTTATAGCAACATTAAATAATTACAGAAGTTTATATTCTGTATTGAGAAAAAATCATAATGGACCTGTACAGGGTGAAGGAGGATTTCATTTTTTATATCAGGGTTATATTGATGATGTTGAAGCAAGAATCAGAACATCTGCAAGATGGGATACACTTTATAATTGTCCTTTATTTGTGAATTTTGATTTATTAAAATTGCATTCCAAAACAATGGTTCATGGTGTCGGGTTTTATCCTTTTTTTATGGGATTAAAGTCGTCACCACCATCAAAAAAATATGTTCTTGCTTATATTGCAACTGAATTAGCGTATGGTCACGGCAGTTATCTTCCTGATTCTTTTTCAACAGGAATGAATATAATTGATCATGCAAAACTTGAATACAAACATGTTTTTTCAGTGCAAAAAGACTTGGCTGATGCAATACCCTTGAAAATACGGTATAATGATAACGGGAAATTGAGAACTGCTTCAGAATATATCCGTGCTCATCCGAAAAATTATAATAAAATAAAAAGCAGCGAATTTATGGGACAGGTCTTTATAGAATATGATAATGGAATAAAAGTTTTTGTCAACCGTAATCCACACAAATCATGGGAAATAGAATTTGGCTTGAATGACGGATGGTACAATTATAATGCTAATGGAAAACTATACACAGGATTCAGCAAGATGAGAAAATTTAATTTACCGAAAGTAAATGGTTGGTTGGTTTATAAACCTGCGAAACAGAAGTAATTTATCAGATAAATTATTAAAACACTTTTAAATAAAACTTATTGGGCTAAAGTCTCTAATCAGTGAGAATTTTATTAAAGGCTGTTTAATAAGATTAAATTTGTCAGTCTGAGCAAGTCGAAGACTAACAATTTCGATGCAAATCACACTTCGACAAGCCTGACTGCGTCAAATAGCTCTGATTATATATTGACTTCGTCTGGTAAACTCAGTGTGATACTTTATTTGAATTATTCAAATGTCTCTTAAAAATAAAAAACCCGTGTCGGTAACACGGGTTAAGTTTGCGTGGGCAGAGACGGAATTGAACCGCCGACACAAGGATTTTCAGTCCTTTGCTCTACCGACTGAGCTATCTGCCCAAAAGAACGCCCGCAAATCTAAAAATTTTACAAGAAAAAACAAATCACTTTTTACAAAATCTGCAGAAAAAATTACATTACAAGTGCCATAATAGCTTTCTGTACGTGCAATCTGTTCTCTGCTTCATCAAAAACAACAGAATTTTCTGAATCAACTACTTCATTTACTACTTCATCACCGCGGTGAGCAGGCAGACAATGCATGAATAAATAATCGGATTTTGCATTTTTAACCAATTCCGGATTTACCTGATATTTCATAAAGTGATTTCGTCGGTCAGCAGCTTCTGATTCCTGTCCCATACTTGCCCAAACGTCTGTATAAATCACATCAGCATTTTTAACAGCAGCGACAGGGTCATTTGTTATTTCAATTTTACTTCCCATGTAAGCAGCATTTCTTTTTGCATTATTTACAATTTCTTCTTTTGGTGTGTATCCGGATGGGGAAGCGATTGAAATATCCATTCCTACTTTTGAACATCCATGCAGTAAACTGTGAGCCATATTATTTCCGTCACCAATATATGCAAGTTTCAATCCTTTTAATTGTCTTTTCTTTTCAAGAATTGTAAATAAGTCCGTCAAAACCTGACAAGGATGAAGCAAGTCAGTAAGTCCGTTAATAACCGGAATATCAGCGTATTTAGCCAAATCAATTACATCCTGATGAGAAAAAGTACGAATCATAATTCCGCTGAGATAACGGGATAATACTTTTGCTGAATCATGGATATTTTCAGATTTTCCAAGCTGTAAATCATCCGGACCGAAATACAAACCGATTCCGCCGAGCTGATAAATACCGGTCTCAAATGAAATTCTTGTTCTTGTAGAACGTTTGTGAAAAATCATTCCAAGTGTTTTGCCTTCGAGTAATTTATGAGGCTCTCCGGTCAATTGTTTTTGTTTTAATGTCTGCGATAATTCAAAAATCTGATATGTTTCTTCAACGCTCAAATCGTTTATGGAAATTAAATCTTTCCCTTTCATATTTATAGCCATTTTTGCTCCAAATAAATTTAATGTTTTATAGAAAAATTATTTACCTAAAGAAAAATAATCAATCTTTATATATTCTTGTACCGCAATTTTCATATTGAAGCTGAGAAGCTTCAGTAATAATTGCTTCTTTCCCGGATTTGGAAACGAAATCAAGAGCAGCCAGTATTTTTGGTCCCATACTTCCGGCTGTAAAATGTCCTTCATGATGATATTGTTTTGCTTCTTCAACGGAAATTCTGTCCAGTGCTTTTTGGTTTTTTGTGTTGAAATTAATGTAAACCTTTGGAACATCTGTAATTATAAAAAATGCATCTGCTTTTATATCCTTTGCAAGCAAAGCAGAAGCAAGGTCTTT
Source organism: Ignavibacteriales bacterium CG_4_9_14_3_um_filter_34_10 (assembly GCA_002790395.1). Taxonomy (GTDB): domain Bacteria; phylum Bacteroidota; class Ignavibacteria; order Ignavibacteriales; family Melioribacteraceae; genus UM-FILTER-34-10. The sequence continues at coordinate 3,526 of PFVB01000074.1, forward strand.
ATCAATAACCGCTTCGATAGCTTCAAGATAACTGTTTTCATGACGATAAACAGGAACACCGCCGCCGCCAACAGCAATAACAATATTTCCTTTTCTTGCCAAATCCCGAATTAGTTTTTTATTAAAAATATCTTTCGGTTTCGGAGAAGGAACCACACGCCGCCAGCCTCTTTTGCGAGGATCTTCCTTAAAAATCCAATTGTTTGACTTTGCCAGTAATTCAGATTCTTCTTTCAGATAGAACGTTCCTACAGGTTTATTCGGATTCTGAAAAGCCGGGTCATTAATATCAACCAAAACTTCAGTGATAATTGTTATGACATTTCTTTTCATGTTAAAATCGTTCAGAACATTCAGCATTTGCCTTTCAATCATATAACCGATTCCACCTTGGGAATCGGCTACACAAATATCAAGAGGCATTTTCGGAATTTTGAACTGATTATATCCGGCTTCATTCCGAAGAAGAATATTTCCGACCTGAGGACCATTGCCGTGAGTGATAATTATGTTATATCCCTGCTTAATCAATTCAAGGACTTTAATACAAGTATCGTATGTGTTTTTCTCCTGATCTTCAATTGTACCGGCTTCGTTACCGCGTAAAAGAGCATTACCGCCAAAAGCAACAACGGCTAATTTCTCTTTCATATTATTCCTTTGTCCCGTAAAACTGATTCAACCGTATTAACTCCAATTTCCTGTAAATCATACATAACGCGTGTGCTTGGTTTGTTTATTTTCAGAATTCTTCCAAGATCAATTGGTGTTCCGATGATTACAGAATCGCAGTCAACTTTATTAATTGTTTTTTCCAAATCTTTAACTTGCTGATCGCCGTATCCCATTGCAGGAAGCAGTTTCCCGATATTTGGATATTTTTTATAAGTTGCAGTAATAGAAGCTACAGTATATGGGCGAGGATCGATAATTTCTTTTGCACCTAATTTCTGTGCTGCAACTGTTCCTGCACCATATTTCATTTCACCGTGGGTTAATGTCGGACCGTCTTCAACTACTAAAACTCTTTTGCCTTTTATCAGGTTTGGTTTATCAACTGTAATCGGTGAAGCAGCTTCAATAATGACCGCATTTGGATTAACTTCTTTTGAGTTATTGATAACCTCAAGAATTTTATCAGCATCAGCTGAATCAATTTTATTTACTACTACGCAATCAGCCATTCGCAATGAAGTGTTTCCGGGATAGTAAGTCAGTTCATGTCCTGCTCTGTGTGGGTCAACGACTGTGAAAGTTACATCAGGTTTATAGAATGACATATCATTATTCCCGCCATCCCAAAGAATTATATCAGCTTCCTGTTCAGCCTCTCTGAGAATTGCTTCATAATCAACACCGGCATAAATGACGCCGCCACGAGCAATATGTGGTTCATATTCTTCAATTTCTTCGATTGTACATTTATGCTTTTTCAAATCAGCAATGCTTGCAAAACGCTGGACTTTTTGTTTTACTAAATCACCATAAGGCATTGGATGACGGATAGCAACGACTTTCTTTCCGGCTTTTGTGAGAACTTCCACAACTTTACGTGAAGTCTGCGATTTACCACAACCTGTTCTGACTGCAAGAACTGCAATTACAGGTTTTGTACTTTTAATCATTGTTTCTTCACCGCCAAGTAATCTGAATGAACAACCAGCTGCATTCACAATCGAAGCTCTTGTCATAACATAATTAAACGTTACATCTGAATATGAAAACACAACTTCACTTACATTAAATTTCTTGATCAGATTTGTTAATTCAGATTCTTTATAAATTTTAATTCCTTTCGGGTAAAGTTTGCCAGCTAACTGAGCAGGGTAAACTCTGCCGTCAATATTCGGTATTTGTGTTGCTGTGAAAGCTACAATATTATATTCATCGTTATCTCTGAAGAATACATTAAAATTATGAAAATCCCTGCCTGCGGCTCCCATTATAATTACATTTTTACGACTCATAAATACTCCTTTAATTTTTTTATTCTACTGTTACACTTTTAGCTAAATTTCTTGGTTGATCAACATTCAATCCTTTTTTTACTGCAACATGATAAGCGAGCAGCTGCAAAGGAATTGAAGTCAATATCGGCATAAACATCCTGATTGTATCAGGAATTTTTATTGAATAATCAACAAGAGAATCAATATTATTATCTCCGTTACATGCTATTGCAAGTACTTTTCCTTTCCTTGCTTTTACTTCCTGAATATTACTTATAACTTTATCATAAACGGAATCCTGAGGAGCTATAAAAACAGTCGGCATATTCTCATCAATCAATGCAATTGGTCCGTGCTTCATTTCTGCTGCCGGATAACCTTCTGCATGAATGTATGAAATTTCTTTCATCTTCAGTGCACCTTCAAGTGCAACAGGAAAGTTATATCCGCGTCCCAGATAAAGAAAGTTCTTTGCATTTACAAACTCATCAGCAATATTTTCGATATAACTGTTAAGAGACAGAATTTCACGGATTTTATCAGGAATTTTATCAAGTTCCCGCAGAATATTCTGACCATCAATTAATGACAAATGCCTTTTGCGGGCAATCAAAATAGTTATCAGCGCCAAAACTACAATCTGAGAAGTAAATGCTTTTGTCGAAGCAACGCCGATTTCAGGACCTGCATGAATATAAACTCCGGCTTCACTTTCGCGTGCAATTGAACTTCCTACAACGTTACAAACACCGAGCACCAAAGCACCGCGACGTTTTGCTTCTTTCATTGCTGCAAGAGTGTCAGCAGTTTCACCGCTTTGTGAAATGAAAATAGCAGTGTCATTTGCCGTGATGATTGGATTCCTGTAACGAAACTCAGAAGCGTATTCAACTTCAACTGGAATTCCTGCAAACTGTTCGAGCATATATTCACCCACCAGTCCGGCGTGCCACGAAGTTCCGCATGCACAAATCAGTATTCTTTGTGAATTTGCAATTCTGTCTTCGAAGCCTTGCAAACCACCGAGTTTACTTATCCCTTCTTCAAAAAGCAATCTTCCGCGGAAAGAGTTTTTAACAGAATTCGGCTGCTCCATGATTTCTTTCAACATAAAATGACTGTATTCGCCGCGTGAAATCTCATTCAATTCCGTTGAAACCTGCACGATATTTTTCTGAACATCTTCGTCATCAATATTTTTCGCAATGAAATGATCTTTAAATACTTCAACAATTTCTCCGTCTTCAAGATAAACTACTCTGCTTGTGTGGCTTACCAAAGCATTAACATCAGAAGCGATAAAATTCTCATTGTCACCGATTCCAAGAATCAAAGGTGAGCCTTTTTTTGCAGCAATTATTCTGTCAGGCTCTTTCGAATAAGCAATTGCAAGTCCGTAAGTACCTTCAACTTCAGAAAGGGCAAAACGTACTGAATTTACAAAACTGTTTTTCTTATTAATATACTTATCAATAAGATGAACAATAACTTCAGTGTCTGTTTCGCTCTCAAAATGATAACCGTC
>PFVB01000074.1:7058-7200 GCA_002790395.1 Ignavibacteriales bacterium CG_4_9_14_3_um_filter_34_10
TCAAAGAATTATCTTTATTTGCATGCGGATGAGCATTGATTTCATTCGGCTGTCCGTGAGTTGCCCATCTTGTATGAGCAATCCCGAAATTCGAAGATAAGTTCAATTTATCAACAGCATCTTCGAGAAAAGTAACTTTGCC
>PFVB01000074.1:7223-7455 GCA_002790395.1 Ignavibacteriales bacterium CG_4_9_14_3_um_filter_34_10
TATTTTTATTTATAATACCAATACCGGCTGAATCATAACCGCGGTATTCAAGTCTTTTTAATCCTTCAATTAATATCGGTAAACAATTCTTTGTTCCGACGTATCCAACAATTCCACACATGGATAACTCCGTTTAATTTTATAAAATGATATTCGGAAAATACAGAAGGTTAATGGTCAGGGCAATGCCTTAGCAAGAGGGGATTGAATTTAAGAGAGATGAACTCCCAAG
>PFVB01000074.1:7565-31153 GCA_002790395.1 Ignavibacteriales bacterium CG_4_9_14_3_um_filter_34_10
TGTAATTTGCAGATAAAACAAAATCAATAAGAATGAAAAAGAATTTGAATAATATAATCAGAAATTCTGTACGAGGTGATAGAAGGGGAAATCTCGCTAATTGGTTCAGAAATGAGCGCACAAAATTCTTCCTGGGTATTATTGGAAAACTAAAATATGAAAATTTGAAAATCTTAGATGTTGGCGGTACTGATTATTTTTGGACCACACTAAATTCACAACTGCAATGCAAATGGCGAATCGATTTGGTTAACCTGAACAAAGAAGCAAATAATAAAAGTGCGTTTAATTATATTTTGGCAGATGGAAGAGACTTATCAGCGATTCAGGTTGGATATTATGATATAATATTTTCAAATAGTGTAATTGAACATGTCGGTGATTTTGAAGATCAGGAAAAATTTGCAAATGAAATCAGAAGAGTAGGTAAAAAATATTTTATTCAGACTCCAAATTATTATTTCCCATTCGAGCCTCATTTTTTATTTATTGGTTTTCAGTTTCTGCCAGTAAAATTTCGTGCATCTTTGATACGTCATTTTAATCTGGGTTGGTTTAAAAAAGAAATGGATTATAAGAAATCATTGGAAATAGCCAAAAGCGTTAGGTTATTAAAAAAGAAAGAGATACAAATTCTATTTCCCGATGCTACTATTTATCGTGAAAAGTTTTTGTGTTTTACAAAGTCCTTTTTAATTTATTATGGATTTGAGTGAGCTGTCCCTTACAAATAATTGAGGAATAAATGAATAGAAATATTATCATAGTTGTAATATCGCTCATTTCATTTTCAAAGATTAATTCGGCTGGTGATAGATTGTGGTATGTTAGTCCGGGATTAACTTTCTCATATGATTTTACAGCAATATATTAATCAGTCCGAAAGTAAGTATAGGAATGTTTTCGCATCTTATTTTGTAAACATTACTATTGGTGAAGTAAGTCAGCTTAATGGGAATCAATACTCGTATTTTTATTTCGAACCACAATTTGGTGGTGTATTATTACATGACGATTTAAAAGATATTCCATTATTTTTTTGGTTTGGCGTCGGATTTGCAATCCTGAATGAAGATGAGGTAAAAACTTATGCTTTAAAAGGTTCTATATTTTTCGGCTATTTTTTGTTTATAAATGACTCATCCATACTTGGGGATAAGTCTCGAAGTGATTTGGGTTTGCAGGCAGTTTTTCCTATTCCGCTTCAAGAACTGGATATACAATAAAAAATTAAAATTACTTTTTATAAGTTTCTAATAAATCGTTTATTATTGTAAAAGTATCTTCAAAAAATTAGCGAAAACTTAAATGAAAAGACATACTAAAATATTTCTTGGATTGGCAATTGGTGCTGTCAGCGGTGTTCTGTCAAATTTTCTTTTTCGGGATTCACCGCAATTACAATTCATTCAAAAATATTTTACCGATCCGGCAGGAAAAATATTTCTGAACTTTTTAATAATGATGGTTATTCCGCTTGTGTTTGCGAGTCTTTCTCTTGGTGTTGCACAAATCGGTGATTTGAAAAAGCTTGGAAGAATCGGTTTGAAAACAATAAGTTACTTTTTTGTTGTGACTGCATTCGCTGTCACAATAGGACTGATTTTAGTTAATGTAATAAAACCCGGAAATTTTTTACCAGAAGAAACTAAAACAGAATTAATGTCATCATTTCAAAATCAGGCAACTGAAATAAAAACAACATCCGAGAATATTGAGTTCGGAATTCAGACTTTTGTGAATATTGTACCGCGTAATCCGGTTGCAGCAATTGCAAAACCAAATCCCGAAATGCTCGCACTTATTTTCTTTTCGCTGATTGTTGGAATAGCATTAACAATAATTGATAAAGACAAAGCCGCACCGCTGATTAAACTGCTTGAAGGAATAAATGATATTACCGTTGTTGTAATTAATATCGCAATGAAATTTGCGCCAATCGGTGTATTTGCATTAATCTTCAGCGTTACTTCAAGATTTGGCTATGATCTGCTCGTTGCTTTAAGTATGTATGTTGTCACTGTATTGCTTGGACTGACGATCCATTTGATTTTCTCATATTCATTCCTGTTAAAGTTTGCCACAAAATATAATCCCATAAAATTTTTTAAAAAGATTGAAACCGTAGTGTTAACAGCATTCTCAACGAGTTCGAGTAGTGCAACATTGCCGACAACTATTTCAGTTTCGCAAACTAATTTAGGAATTCCAAAGCAAATCACAGGTTTTGTACTTCCGCTTGGTGCAACAATGAATATGAACGGAACTGCTTTATTCGAAGGGGTAACAGTTTTGTTCCTTGCGCAGGTTTTCGGAGTAAATCTCTCAATCGGTATGCAGCTAATTGTTATTCTGATGAGTGTACTGACGGCAATTGGTTCTGCAGGCGTTCCATCGGGCTCAATTCCGCTTTTGGTTATGGTTTTGGCAATGGTAAATGTGCCTCCGGAAGGAATAGCAATTATTCTCGGGGTTGACAGGCTTCTCGATATGTGCAGAACAGTACTGAATGTAACCGGTGATATTACGTGTGCAGCATATATTACAAAATCGGAAGGGTTTGAATTGAAGGAATAGCTATAAAAAGTTCAGTCCAATTTTTTTAGTTTGTTCAAACAAATCATAAATTGTTTAATGTTTGCTTTCCAAAACAATCTGATTAATCTGTTTCAACTTTGCATGAAGAACTTTATTCTCGTGTTCAAGTTTGTAAATTTCAAACGAATCAATTGATTCATTGCCGCTGAGCAGCCAGTTTATGTCAGCTCCGATTCTTAAAAACTTTATAAGAATTTTAGAGCCGGGTTCGCGGTTTCCACTAATGTATTGCTGCAACTGCTGGGGAGAAATACTTATCGCTTCAGCAAGATTTTTCAAGGTGCCGTATTTCCTTTTGGCAAAAACTCTGATTCTCTGACCGATTTCTTTTTTTAATTGCTTTTCATCAAAAAGATTAAAATTATTATTGAGTTTGTCATCTTCGAAAAGTTTGAGCTCAAACTGATATGAATCAATTATTTTCTTTATTGAATCATATAAATCATCATCAATTTTTTCGGCTTCGTGCAGCAGATAGGAAAGTGTTTGTGTGTTAATTCCAAGTTTTTCTGCAAGCCAGGAATATTTAATATTCAATGCTTTGATTAATAATTTCAGCTCTTCTTGCTGCTTCATTAATTATTCTCCTTTGTTTGGAGTGGAATCCAGTGCTAAAATAGTAAAAAATGATTTAAATAAAAATCAATTCAAAAGAATATGTGATTCAGACAAGATGTAATAGACATGATAGGATTTTTAGTATTTGGTGTGATACTTTTTATTAGAGACTTATCAATAATTCAAAGAAAGTGTTACACTGAGTTTACCTGACGAAGTCAATATATAATCAGAGCTATTTGACGCAGCAAGGCTTGTCGAAGAGTGATTTGCATAAAATTGTCAGTCTTCGACAGGCCTGACTTCCGTCAGGCAGGCTCAGACTTACAATTTTTAACTTTTGGGACAGCCCATTACAAATCCGATCGTGTTTTGACAGAGAATTGACTTCGTAGAAGTCACATAATTGTAACAAGCTTATCACTTATCACAATTAAAACCTCGTAGAGGTTGAATAAAAATCAACAATCTTTCCAAATTGCGGACATTTATATTTTACCAACTGAAAAATATGTAGCTAAACAAATACAAAAAAACCGGATCCAACTGAATGGACCCGGTTAAAAAGGAGACAGTAGAATGAGAAATTATTTAATCAACAACATTTTCTTTATTTCTACTTTATTATCAGCAGATAATCTGTAGATATAAGTACCTGTTGCTAATCTTGAAGCATCAAAGCGCACTTCAAAAGTTCCTGCATTTCTTTGTTGTTTGTCAATCAAAACAGCAACTTCACGTCCAAGAATATCATAAACTCTTAAATCAACGGTTGCTTCTTTTGGAAGTCCGAATTTAATGTTTGTTGTAGGATTGAACGGATTTGGATAATTCTGTTTTACATAGAATTCTGTAGGAATCATATTTTCTTCAGCTACACCAACAAGAATATCAAAAGTCGTATTCAATGTATCAATGCTTGGGACAAGTGTCGATTCAGAACCTTTTGTTCTTACAGTAAACTGTACAGTCTTACTTGTATTTCCTAAAGCTGTGATAAGCTGGCTTCCTGTCAAAGTGATTGTTGTATCGCCAAGTGGAGACGGATTGAATGTTTTAACTGTTGAGCCGTCTATCATAAGAAGTTGATAAATCAAAGCATCACCATTTAAGTCAACAGAAGGATGCCAGTTGAAAACAAACTGCTGGTCAACAGCCGAAATGGCAAGAGTATCATTAAATTCAGTTTCAGTTTCGGATGTGAACATGAAGTATTTCGAAGGTGGAACTTTAACTCCGCCTGTGAAATCTGCATAAAAGTTAGGAGAAATCTGATAACCATTATCATATACAGTTGAACCGCTTGAATATTGAGTAGCAATACCAACTATATTTGCAGGCCAGGCAACTTCAGTAGAATCATCAATATCTGTATCTTTGTCAATCCTTAAAGTTGTTTTCATATTGCCATCTGTAATTGTCATATTAGCTTCAGATCCTGCAGCAGCAGGCCATGCTACTGAAGAAGCGTCTTTTGTAACTCCATTTAATTTAATTAATGTACCTTCATATTTTTCTGGATCCATCATGAAGTCAGTTAAAGTAATTGAATTTGGTGCCACGGGAGTACCAAGTCCTACAAATACAACTTGTGCTAATGAGTCGATGTTTAGTTGAGTCAATCCTCTGAAGATACCAACTTTTCCGGTTACTTGTAATTTGTCACCAATATTATAAACAGGTCCACCGCCAGTCACACTTTTTGTAACATTAATTCCACCGGTTGCATCTTGAACATAATAGCTAAACCTGTTTGACGAAACTGTGAAATTAATTGATGTAACTACACCAAGAATTGTAAATTCCTGTCCGGCTAAATCTGGCTGTAAGTCAGCATTAGCATCAACTTTTACATCAGCAATTGGAGTTGTAACAATTTTAAGTATATCAAGAACAACAATAGGAATTGGAACGGAAGTAGAGCGAGGAATACCTGAATAAACAATTTCCATTTCAGAGTCATTGTCAAGATTTGCAACGTATGCAATATCCAACTGATCAGCTGCAGGAACTATTCCTTCATCAAGCATTTGGGTTGTATAGTTATTAGCATCAGTAATATCACCGCCAATATATTCAACTCTGAATATTTTACCACCACTTGCTCTTGAACCAAAAACGATATCCATGTTGCCATCGCTGTCAATATCACCAGCACCAGCGCCATTTAATCTTACTGCACCAAGTCCTGATAAGTCAGCAACTAAAGTGCTTTTTAATCCGCCGTTCATTTCCTGGAGTAAATATACTTTTCCTGCACCTGCAGATGCCCAGGCACCAACGACGATTTCTTTAACGCCGTCATTGTTTAAATCAACCACAACCGAGCCTTTGAAAGAGCCATAACCACCGGCAACACCTGTCAATTTATTAGCCACTTGCCATGTACTGTCAACATATTGAATAACGTTAACAGATGCATCGTTGTCGAATGAATAAATTTTATTATTAACAACGGCTAAATCCCATTTGCTGCCGCCAGGAATAGTTCCTGTACTATTATAATCAATGATTCCAATTGGTAATGGACCTGCAGAACTTCTTGGAATTCCTGAATATACAACTTCTAAAGCCGCATCAGCATCAAGATTACCAAGACTGATAATATCAAACTGACCACCAGTTGCTAATATTCCATTATCAATAATTGAAGCTTCATAATTACCAGAACTTGTAATATCTCCGCCCAAATATTTTAATCTGTAAACAGAAGCATTTGGATTCGAAACACCAGTTCTTGATCCGAATACAAAATCGATAAATCCGTCACCGTCAATATCGCCGGCAGCTCCACCATTCATATAAGTTGCACCTACACCAGCGAAACTACCAATGGTTGTTAATGTAAGTAAACTGTCGCTGTTTGGCTGCAATAAATATACGTTTCCGGTTGAACCATTCCAACCGCCAATAACAATCTCTTTTGTTCCATCATTATCAATATCTACTACTGATGAAGCTTTCCATGAACCACCTGTAACTAAAGCTGGAATTAAAGTTTTTGCTGTGTAAGTTCCTGCTTCGTATTTAATCGGAATTACGTTTCCATTAGTGTAAATCAAATAAATATAGGAATCAAGAATAGCTAAATCATAAGGAGTTCCTGTTGAAGCAGGTGTAGTAACTGTTGCTGCAGAGGCTTCCATTGTCCATGTTTCTGAACCATCACCATTATCAGGAACGTCACTCACAGATATTACGCCCCAACGTAGAGTGCCGGCTCTTGCTGCAAAAATAATTTCTTCAGTAGAGTCTGCATCAATATCCTGAACAAACCATCTGAAAGGTCTTTCATTTGAATTATCTGCTACGCCCAAGTTCCATTTGGCATTAGGCAAATAATTACCTGAACCATCAGGTACGCCAAGAACATCACTTCCGTCACCTGCAACTTCAAAAACAACGACTCTTGCTGGATTTGGATTTGCTGTTGCATCGATATTATTTACTGGTCCCCAAATAACTTCTTTTTTACCATCACCATCAAGGTCGCCTACAGCAAGGGCAGGCCATGTATTTTGAAGTGGTATATCAAGAACAGCTTTCCATACAATTTCCCAATAAGCACCGTTCCATTCATACTTATAAATTCTTGGAATTAATTCATCGGGTGTATCATTCCAGTTATCATTGACAGCGTATATTTCCATTTTACCGTCACCATCAAGGTCAACACCGGAAACAACTTCGCCATAACCGCCAGGTTCATTTGCAGGGGCTTCGATTACACCACTTCTAACATATCCCGGTGTACCCAATGAACTTGCAAATTCTAATGTCCATGTTTCAGAACCATCACCTGCATCTGGAATTTCGCTGACACTTACAACACCAACTTTTACTGATGAAGAAGAACCTGCACGGTCAGCAAGTACAACTTCCTGTGTGCCGTCATTATCTATATCTGTGACAGTCCATTTAAATGGTCTCATGTTTGTCATATCAGCCAAGTTAAAATTCCATCGTGCATTAGGTTTGTATCCGCCGGCACCGTCATCAGCTCCCATTGCATCAGAGCCATCTCCTTTGGATTCATAAACTATAATTCTTGAAGGATTTGGGTTTGTTGTAGCATTAAGGAAATTGACAACTCCCCAAATAATTTCCATTTTTCCATCACCATCAAGATCGCCTGAAGTTAGTGCAGGCCAGGTATTTTGTAATGGAATATCTAATGAATCCCACCAAACAACTTCCCATGCTCCATTGTTAAGTTCGTATTTGTAAATCATAGGAACTAATTCATCTGGAGTATCATTCCAGTTATCATTGACAGCGTAAATTTCCATTTTGCCGTCACCGTCAAAATCTACACCGGCAACAATTTCACCAACACCGCCCGGATTTGGGGCAGGCAGATCTATCACTGCACTCCTTGAAAAATTATCCTGTGCAAATGCATTAGAAGAGAGCAGGATAATAGTTAATAACGCGAGTAATTTTTTACTCATAATTGTACCTCCTTGTTTGTTTGTATAATTATTTAATTAATAACATTTTTTTATTAATTATATATTTTCCATTAGAAAGTGAATAAATATAGGTTCCTGATGCTAACTTTGAAGCATCAAAAGAGTATTTATAAACTCCGCTTGAGAATTCTTTGTTGTCAATAACCGTTGCAACAATTTCGCCAGTGACTGAATAAATCTTCAGATTAACAAATGATTGTTCAGGTAAAGAAAATTCAATGTAAGTAGTAGGGTTAAATGGATTTGGATAATTTTGATTTAATGAAAAACCGGTTGGGATTTGGTCAGTTTTTTCAACTGTAGTAATTGTTAAATTCACCACAGGCAACGTTCCTTCATAAACCCATTTATCAACTGTCCAGCCATAGAATGATTGTGTATAAACATTATTTTTCTCATCGAAGTCTACATTATAAAGTGATGTATATCCCGAAGCTGTTCCGAAAGTACCACCGAGACGGGTATTATATCCGCCTGTTTTTTCGAGATTCCATCCCGCAGCATCAAGCGTATCAACAATTTCACCGGTATTTGGGTTTAGAATGTAAATTCTGCCATATTCATAACCACTTCCGGTAGAGAAATTAACATCACAGGCAACAAACAGCCAGTTATTTTCGGGCATAAATTTTATTCCCCATGGACCCGGGTTCAGAGTTGTTCCTGCAGACGAAAGAGGAGCATCAGTTAGGATGAAATTAAATCCACTATAAAGTTGATACCCTCCAATAGGATCACCAATATAGCAATATACTTTTTTGCTTAAATAATTTGTTACCCAAATAGCAGCGCCATCAGAGGAAACAGTAACATCCCGAGCATCGCCATTATCAGGTAAAGTAATCACTTGAAGTGGCTGAGCAGTAAATCCTTCGTTCCACGCCGGTTCTGTATCCAGACTTCCGAAGACATAAATTTTGGAAGGAGTAGATTCATTTCCTTCAACAGTTACATAAACTCTTCCGGAAGCGTCAACATCAATTCCCCAAAGATTTTCATCAACAAAAGGATCAAGTTTTGTTATCATTCTTTTGGGATATGTGTAAACACTGTCCTGTCCGAGCTCGAAAACAAGTATGTTATGGTCTGCATCATTATTTGCAACAAGTATTAAATTACCGTAAGCAGCAATGTCACGTGCATGTTCCATAAAAACCTGATCAAAACCGTTTAGCCAGATTTGATTGAATGGAGTATTGTATGCGTAGTAACCGAGTCTGCCATTTGTTGAATCAGCATTTCTGTATCCGATTAAATAGCATGCGTCACCGGTTTCCCAAGGCGGTGCAGCTTGACTAACCATCGCAGCAAACGCATTTTCTTCAACTACTGCAACAGAAATAGTTTGAATACCGGTTGCATTTGGCTGGTCATCAATTGTTGCATAAGCACAACGCCATTGATCGTTGAACTGAGAGTAGGTGTTGGAATTAAACAATACTATTACGAGTAACAGAGAATAAAGTAAATATTTTTTCATTGCATCTCCTTTTTATATGGATGAAATATAACTTTTGGTATGCGTACCATAAAAATTAAAAATAATAGAATTAAAGTCAAGATTTTCTGATAAGATTATAAATAAAATTTATGTTTGTAACGTTAATCACAGAATTGAAAGTGTTTTATGAAAGTATTTCCTTCAAAAAATGATTTTGCGTTTATAATGCGAATTGCTTTTCCGGCAATAGCAGGATTATCAACTCAGATGATAGTTTCGTTGATTGATGCCGCAATGGTTGGAAGAATTGAAAATGCACAAGTTGCACTTGCTGCAATGGGAATTGGAATGCTTGCAACTTGGGCGATTGTAAGTTTTTTTTCAAGTCTTGCTACCGGAACGCAGGTATTAATTGCCAAAGCATACGGGTCGAAAAAAATTAGTGATTACAGTTTAATATTAAACTCGTCAATTTTATTAAACAGTTTAGTGGGAATTATAGTGGCTTTGGTATTTTTCTTTTTCTCTGGTTCTATTGCTCAATTCTTTTCCGCAGATGTAGAAGTTGGAAATCAAGCCGGTCAATATATTTTCTATAGGTTTCTCGGACTACCATTTTTCTTGATTACTGTCGCATTTCGTGGATTTTATTTTGGAATCGGCAGAACCAAAGTTTTTATGTATTCGGGCATTTTGGTAAATACATTGAACGTTGGACTAAATTATATTTTTATTTACGGTGAATTTGGTCTCCCTGCAATGGGATTAGCAGGTGCTGCAATCGGCTCAACCATTGCAACTTTTGCAGATGTTGTTTACTACTTGATTGTTTCACTGAGCAAAGAAATCAAAATAAAGTACAATTTATTTTCGAATTTTAACTTTAGCTCCTATCATATAAAATCAATCATAAAAATATCTGTTCCTGTTTCGTTTCAAAATATCTCCATTCTTATTGGATTTTTAAGTTTTATTTCTGTTATTGGTTTGATAGGCACAAAGGAACAGGCAGCAAGCCAGGTGGTTTTTTCATCATTATTAATTTCATTGATGCCGTGTTTTGGGTTTGGAATAGCTGCTCAAACTATATTTGGGAATAATCTTGGAGCCGGCAAAATTAAGCGGGGGAAAGAATATATATTTGATATGATTCGGATTTCAACTTTATATACTTTTACATTAGCAGTAATTTTTATTTTTATACCGGAAATGATTTTATATATCGTCACTGATGATGCAGGAATAATTGCAACTGCACAACCGATTATGAAAATTGCTGGAATTGGGCAATTATTTTATGCTGCAGGAATAATATTGGCAAATGCATTGCAGGCAAGTGGCAAGTCTCTGTTTGTAATGTTTTCGGATGTATTGAGTAACTGGGTAATTTTTGTTCCACTTTCATATCTTCTTGGTGTAAAGTTAGGGCTTGGGTTTTATTGGGCGTGGTTTGCATTGCCGTTTTATTCAATATTTTATTCTTCAATTAATTTCTATAAATTTTATAAAGATTTTCATGACACAAATCATAATAAAAAAATATTTAAAGAATTCACTTGACAAATTGATGACATTAAAATATTTTTCAACCATGAAAATGACACTTATAAAATATTTCGTAATTTTCTTAAGCATTATGCCTTTATTAAAAGTGCAGGCGGGGGCTTCAATCCCTGAAAATGGCTTCACTGCACATAGTTTTAACGGTGATATCCTTATTCATTGGCAAACGACAAGCGAAACAAATGTAAAATATTTTATTGTGGAACGTCGCACTCAATATTCTGATTTTATGGAAGTTGCTACAATTAATCCGGAGTCAGACAGATATTATGAATACACAGATAAAAATGTTTTTAAGTCAAATGATAATATCTATTATTATAGAATAAAGATTGTTGACAAGGACGGAAATGTTTCATACACAAACGAAATTAGCGTTCTTCATTCCACAGCGACAAGTGTTAAAAGAACATGGGGCAGCATAAAAGCTCTTTTTAGATAGTCCATTATTGTCCTCTGATGATTTCCTCAAATCTTCCAATAATTTTAGCCTCCAAATCTCCCAGAAGAAAAAAGTTACTTAAACAATTAGGAATAATATTTAAATCGATTCCGACAGATGTTGATGAAGAAGTTTTGGATGCTGAGCATCCGATTCAAACAGTGAAGAGACTTGCTGCACATAAAATGGCATCTGCCGAATTGCGAAATAACAAAGCAATTCTTATTTCCGCAGATACTATCGTTGTGCTTGGTAATAAAATAATTGGCAAACCAAAGAACAAACTTGACGCAAAACGAATATTAAAAAAACTAAGTGACCAAACCCATAAAGTTTATACCGGTTTTATGATAAAGAATTCCTTAACCGGAAAATTTGAGTTGGACTATGAAGTTACTAAAGTTACATTTAATAAACTTTCTGAAAAACTGATAGATGATTACATAAAGACAGGCAGCCCAATGGATAAAGCCGGTGCCTATGGAATACAAGATGATTTTGGTGCTGTGTTTATAAAAAAAATTGATGGGTGTTACTATAATGTAGTTGGTTTGCCTTTATCAAAATTTTATCAATCATTGTTAAAGGTGCTTGACTGATAGCGAAAATCAAAAAGAACATAATCCTTTTTACTGTTTTTGGAATCGGTTTATATTTAGTCTTGTCAATTTATGCTGATTTTAATTTGGTCATTAGTTCGATTAAAAAATTATCTGTATTTTTTTTGCTTTCATTGTTTCTATTGTCCTTGCTGAATTACACTGCAAGATTTATAAAATGGCATTACTATCTGCACGTTTTAAAGATTAATGTGAAGTTAAAAAATTCCCTCATGATTTTTTTATCGGGCTTGCTGATGAGTGTCACTCCGGGAAAATTCGGAGAAGTTTTAAAGTCAATTATTCTGAAACAGCATTATAACTTACCGATTAGCGTAACAGCCCCAATAATTATTGCTGAAAGAATTACAGATTTAATTTCAGTTGTCTTAATAGCTGCATTCGGAGCAATGAGTTATGAAATTGGTGGAGCGGTTTTAATAATTACATCGTTATTTTTATCTGTCTTAATTTTAGTTCTCAGCAATAAAAGAGTTTTTAAATTTTTAACCGACAAATTTTCAGGGATTAAGTTTTTGGAAAAGCATATAAAAAAGTTTCATAATATTCATGAAAGTTTTTGGATCATGCTTTCATTTAGGAATTTATTATTTATGACGGCAATCAGCCTTGTTGCATGGTTCTTTGAATGTTTTGCATTTTATTTGATTCTAAGTAGATTTGATATGGCGATGTCTCTTAATTCAGCCTCATTTATTTATGCTTTTTCCACAATTGTTGGATCAATTATGCTTTTACCTGGTGGACTTGGAGGAACGGAAGGCACAATGACTTATTTGTTAATTAAGAATGGATTAGTGAAAGAGATTTCCGTTACTGCTACAATGTTAATAAGATTGATTACTCTTTGGTTTGCAGTTGCTGTTGGAATCATCAGTTTCTATTATTATCAAAAGTTTAATGGAAAAATTTCTCTATAAAATTTTCGATAATAATCTTGATTGAAACTCAACGTATGATGCCGTTGAATTTGAAGTTGGTTGATATTTAGACAACTAAAAAAAATCACAAAGGATGTGAAATTGATAAATTAGCCTTGAATTTTCAGTTTAAGGTTAGTATTTTTCAAGTGAATTAAAAAATAATCGGAGGAAAAAATGAAAGAAGATAATGGATTAGGAAAAGGACTTATTGTTGGATTTATAACCGGTTCAATTGTTGGATCAGTAGTAGCTTTATTATATGCACCAAAATCCGGTAAAGAGCTTAGAACCGATATTCGGGAAAAATCAGAAGAATGGTGGAAAGAAACCGAAGAGATTATTGACAAAGCCAAAGACAAAGCAAGCGATCTTATTAATGAAGGCAAAAAAAAATCTGAAAACTTAGTTGCTGAAGCAAAGGTTAAAGTTGATGCTTTAATCAAAGAAGCAGAAGAGATTATTGACGGTGCAAAAAGTAAAACCGGGGATTTTGTTTCTGACGGTTTAGATACAATAAATAAGAAAGGTGATAAATTAAAATCTGCTATTAAAGCAGGAATAGATACATATAAAAATGAAAAAGGCGAACACGCCTAAAAAGTGAGAAAATTATGGTTGATATTTTTATAGTAGTACTTTTGATATCAGCAAGTGCTCTATGTTTTTATCTGATTTATACATTAAAAAAACTTGCAGAGTCGATAAATGTTATGCAGAAAGATATTGATAAATTGGTTTCCACAACTATACCTGTCTTAGAAAATATAAATCAAGTCAGTGAAAAAGCTTTAAGACTTACAAATATGGCTGAGCATCAAGTTGATATATTGCAGTCCAGACTTGAAAGTTTCAAATCTAATCTTCAACCATTATTCTCATTAGGTAAATTCGGTTCGCATAATTCACTGACTGATTTTTTAACAAATCTCAGAGCCATTTTCAAAGGAATAATAACTTTTATTAAAGAATTCAAAAAATAAATTGACTGATTACTAATTGTAGGAGAAATAACTTGAAAGAATTTAATCCGGAATTTATTCGTAATATGGCTTTTGTTGGTCACGGAGGCAGTGGTAAAACAACAATTGCGGAAAATTTATTATTTAAAGCAGGAATTACAAATCGCATCGGCAAAGTAGAAGAGGGAAACACAGTTTCTGACTTCAACAAAAATGAAGTAGAAAAACAAATGTCAATTACTTCCTCAGCTTTGCATTTAGAATGGAAGAACACAAAAATTAATTTACTTGATACTCCCGGTTATTCCGATTTCTTTGGACAGGTAGTCTCAAGTTTGCATGTTGTTGATACAGCAATTTCGGTCTTAAAAAGCGTTGAAGGAATTGAAGTTGGTACATTAACCTCATGGGAAATGATTAAGAAAAATACAATTCCTGCAGCATTTATAGTTAATAAAATTGATAACGAACATTCAAATTTCCAAAATGTTGTCGATTCAATTAAAGAACAACTGACGCATGATGCTATTCTGATTTCCTATCCTGTGAAAGAAGGAATAGGCTCAAAATCCGTCATTGATATTATCAAGATGAAGGAATTGGTTTTTGGTGATGCAGCATCAAAGGAAATACAAGAGAAAGAAATTTCTTCAGATGAAAAGGAAAATGCTGAAAATCTCAGAAGGGAACTGATAGAAAAAATCGCTGAATCGAGTGAAGAGCTGATGAATAAATTTTTTGAGGAAGGAACATTAAACGATGATGAAATCAAAGTAGGATTAAAAGCTGCTATAAATTCATTTTCCTTGTGCCCCATTTTTGCAATATCTGCTTCAGAAGGAGTCGGCATGCAGAATTTTCTTGATTTTGCTGTTGATTATTTTCCTGCTCCGACAGAACGAACTGTTTCAAAAGCCACATTGAATGGAAAAGATATTGATATTAAATGTGATCCAAATGGTGAACCTTGTTTATATGTATTTAAATCTTTGTCAGAAGCCCATGTTGGTGAGCTATCTATTTTCAAGGTTTTTTCAGGTGCGTTGACTGCTGGATTGGATTTGGTAAATATGAATAATGAAAAGGTTGAAAGATTAGGACAATTATTTTTATTAAATGGCAAAAACAGAACCGATGCTTCTTCAATTAAAGCCGGTGATATTGGTGCTGCTGTAAAATTAAAAGATACTCACACAGGACATACGCTTACATCAAAAAATTTCAGTGCCAAAATAAAATCATTTGAATTACTTGAACCGGTTTATGAAGCTGCTGTTAAGCCTAAATCCAAAGGGGATGAAGATAAAATCTCTTCGGGACTTCACACTGCTCACGAAGAAGATCCTACCTTAATTGTTCACTTTGATCCGGAACTTGGACAAACAATTTTATCCGGTCAAGGAGAAATGCAATTGGCACTTGCGGTAAAATTATTAAAAGACAGATATGGGGTTGAAGTTGATTTAGTTGAACCTAAAATTCCTTATCGAGAAACTATCAGAGGAAGATGTGAAGATGCTGAATACAAGCATAAAAAACAATCAGGCGGGCGTGGACAATATGGACATGTTCATTTAAAGTTAGAACCTCTTCCTCGCGGAACCGGATTTGAATTTGTTGATGCTATTGTAGGTGGAGTTGTTCCCGGCAGATTTATCCCGGCAGTTGAAAAAGGATTGAACGAGATTTTGGTAAAAGGGATTTTAACTAACAGCAAAGTTATTGATATAAGAGCAACTCTTTTTGACGGGACTTTTCATGCAGTTGACTCGGATGAAATTTCATTCAAAATTGCCGCATCACAAGCTTTCAAAAAAGGTTTCCTCGAAGCAAAACCGGTTATTCTTGAACCAATTTATGATGTCTCAGTTAAGGTTCCGCAGGATTATATGGGTGATGTTATGGGTGATGTTTCAAGCCGAAGAGGAAAAATTCAAGGAATGGATTCAGAAGGCAATTTTCAAATTATTCATGCTAAAGTTCCTTTATCCGAACTCTATAAGTATTCAACTCATTTAAGAAGTTTGACTTCTGGCAGAGGAGTTTTTCATAAAAAATTCTCTCACTATGAAGACGTTCCTAAAGAAGTTGAGTCGAAAATCATTGAGGAATTTAAAAAGGCTAAAGAAGAAGAAAATTAAAAATCAGAAGGGCGGAAGTAAACCTTCCGCCTTTTTTATTTATGGAGTTATGATGGAAAAAATGTGGTCTCCCTGGCGTTCAATATATATCGATTCATTCATCAAAGAAAAAGGAAACGGTTGTATTTTTTGTGATGTTGATGAAAGTAAAATTACGGATAACGATTCACTTCTTGTGTATTTTGGTATTAATTGTTTTGTTATTATGAATCTTTATCCTTATAATAATGGACATTTGATGGTTGTACCGAAAAGACATTTAAGCGATTTTTCATTATTAACATTTGAAGAAAAAAATGAAGTGATGCAATTAATTGATGATTCAATTAGTGCATTACGAATGACATGCAAACCACAGGGATTTAATGTGGGAGCTAATATTGGTAAAGCTGCTGGTGCAGGAATTGATGATCATTTGCATTTTCATATAGTGCCAAGATGGAACGGTGACACTAATTTTATGCCTGTTTTAGGAGAAGTGAAAATTATTTCCAAGGAGTTATTGAAAACTAAAACTGAGTTAATTGCAGCATTTAAAGAAATTAAAAAATGAGTTATGATGGAAGAAAATAAATTTGAAAAACTTGAGTCGATCAAAGTTGAAGCATTAGATAAAATTTTAGGATTGCCTTTTAAAGTACTTGATGACGGGTTTGTACGGGTTGTAGATTATATGGGTTCCGATCAATCAATTGTGCAAGCAGCAAGAGTTTCATATGGTGCGGGTACAAAAAAATCAATGCAAGACAAAGGATTGATAAGATATTTGATGAGACACAGACATTCGACACCGTTTGAGATGTGTGAAATCAAGCTGCATGTTCGGGTACCAATGGATTGCTGGAGACAATGGATCAGACATCGCACAGCCAATGTTAATGAGTATTCTACAAGGTATTCGCTTGCTATTGAATCAGCCCAATCAACAAATCCTGATGAATGGAGAATTCAATCTACTTCAAACCGGCAGGGAAGTAAGGGCTCTTTTGGACTTGAAGTTGGTGAACAGCTTTCAAAAGAAGAAAACGAATTTCATGAATTTGCGAGAAAAATTTATAATCACAGAATTGAACTAGGGATCGCACGAGAACAGGCAAGAAAAGACCTACCTCTTTCCACATATACTGAAGCTTACTGGAAAATTGATTTGCACAATCTTCTGCATTTCCTTGAATTGCGAATGGATCCACATGCACAATTGGAAATCAGGAAATACTCAGAAATAATCGGATTTGAAATAGTAAAAAAATGGGTGCCGCTGGTTTGGGAAGCTTTCGAAGATTACAGATTGAATTCACTTTATCTATCTGGCAGAGAAGCTGAAATTATTCGACTTATCAATCAAGGAAAGGTGAAGGAAGTTTTTCAATCAGCAGAAAATAATGGTTGGCTTGAGAAAAAAGAAAATGGAACGTTGAAGCAGAATCTTGAGCGAATTGAGCTTGAGGAAAAACTAGAAAAATTAAATATGAATATTCCATGGAAAGAATTTTATAAGTGAGAATTATTATTATTGCAGCAGTTGCAAATAATAATGTGATTGGATTAAACGGGAATATTCCCTGGCATTCTTCGGATGATATGAAATTATTTAAAGAAACTACATCGGGGTATCCAGTAATTATGGGTAGAAAAACTTATCAATCTTTGACAAAAATTCTCCCCGATAGAATTAATATTATAATTTCAAATTCATTAAAGCAAGTGACAGGGGCATTAGTTTTTTGCTCTTTGAGATCGGCAATAAATTATTGCATTCAAAAAAAGTACGAAAAAATATTCATAGCAGGTGGAGGAGAAATTTATAGTCAAAGCATTTCATTTGCAGATGAATTGATAATTTCAAAATTTGATTTGGATAATGAAGGAGATATTTTTTTTCCAAAGATTGAGGCTGCGATTTGGCAACTCAAAAATAAAATTGATTTTAATGGTTTTTCAGTTTATAATTATTTAAGAAAATTAATATGAAAGAAGTTTTTGATGAATGATAATAAAATAAAAGTTCTTCCGGAATATATATCGAATAAAATTGCCGCGGGCGAGGTTGTTCAGCGTCCTGCTTCTGTTTTAAAAGAACTTTTGGAAAATGCAATTGATGCTGAGGCAAAAACAATTGTTGTAGTTATAAAAGAAGCCGGAAAATCACTCGTACAGGTCATTGATGATGGACTTGGAATGAGTGAAGATGATGCGGTTAAATGCATAGAAAGACATGCTACGAGCAAAATTTCTTCAATTGAAGATTTAGACAGAATAAAAACTTTTGGATTTAGAGGCGAAGCATTAAGCTCGATTGCATCTGTGAGCCATCTTGAAATAAAAACGGAAAGAGACAATGATGAATTGGGCACCTTCATCAAATATGATGATGAAAGTGGTTTAAAAATTGAGAAGGGTTCATTTTCGAAGGGTACTGCAATTAGTGTTAAAAGTTTATTTTACAACGTTCCGGGTCGCAGAAATTTCCTTAAAACTAACTCAACAGAACTGAAACATATAATTGATGTGTTCAAACGGGCTTCTCTCAGTTATCCTGAAATATCATTTGAATTTTGGAACGATGACGATAATATCTTTAATTTCAAAGCCGCTAAAATCGAAGAAAGGATGGAACAGGTTTTTGCAGATAATATTTTTGATGTTATTATACCGGTTGAAGAGGGTACTGATTTTATTGAATTACATGGATTTATCGCAAAGCCTACTTACTTAAAAAAAAGTAGATCAGATCAGTATCTATTTGTAAATCGAAGATTTGTATTAAGCAAAGTTGTGAATCATGCTGTTTTTTCTGCTTATGAAAATATTCTTGAAAAAGGTGATTATCCGTTTTTTGCCCTCTTTCTAAAAATTGATTATTCAAAAGTTGACGTCAACGTTCATCCATCAAAAATGGAAATAAAATTTGAAGATGATAAAGACATTTATCTCTTTGTTAATGCAGTAATTAAAAAAGCATTGGGGAAATATGATCTTGTTCCCAACATTCCGCTTCAAAAAGAAAATAATGGATTTGAAAAATTAGGTTTCCATGAACATCAGTTCAATGAAAAAAATGATTTCTCCGACAGACCAAATGTAATGAACAGAAATTTCGATAAAACAAGCAGTACATTTTCGGAGGATGAACTTGACGCCATATTTAACAATATATCACCGCGGATTAGACAGAATGAAGTTGTAGGAAATCTGAGTGCTCCATTCGAAAGAGAGCCTGTAAATGAAGTCCAGACTAAAATCGAAATTGCAACGGATTCTACCGAATCATCAAGTGCAATTTCTTTTATTGTTTCATTGCATAATAAGTACATTTTGACAGCAATTAAAAGTGGTTTGATGATTATTGATCAACATGTTGCGCATGAAAGAATTCTTTATGAGAAAGCATTAAAATCTATGGATTCGGATTTGCCTTTTTCACAGCAGCTTTTATTTGACCAGCAAGTTCAGCTTGATCCAAGTGATTATGAACTGTTAAAAGAGCTTGAAACATATCTCATTAAACTTGGTTTTGAGATTAAGTTTTTATCCAAAAGAACAATTTCAATTGTCGGAGTTCCTTCCGATATTAAAGTTGGTTCCGAAATTGAAACTTTGAAAGAAATTATTAAAGATTACAGACAGCATGAACTTATAAATCGGCTTGCAAAAAAAGATAATTTGGCAAAATCATACTCATGCAAAGCAGCAATTAAAGCCGGCGATAAAATTTCGGAATACGAAATGAGAATGTTGGTTGATAAATTATTTGCAACTTCAATGCCTTATGTATGTCCGCATGGAAGACCAATTATAATAAAAATTTCATTAGATGAGTTTGATAAAAGATTTGGTAGAACATCATAAGAGGAAACATGAATTCAGAAAAATTTAATTCAGCCGAGAAAAAATATATTGAAGATTTATCGAAAGTAAAAGAAACCGGAATGAAATTTACAACTGTCTCCGGCGAAGACATCGAACAATTATATTACCCGAAAGTTGGAGCTGAAGATAAATTTATTGATGAGATCGGATTTCCGGGGCAATTTCCATTTACACGCGGTATCCACCCGAATGGATATCGTGGAAGAATATGGACAATGCGGCAGTTTGCAGGTTTTGGTACTCCTGAAGATACAAATGAAAGATTTAAATATTTGTTGAAAAATGGGCAGACAGGATTATCGGTTGCATTCGATTTGCCAACGTTGATGGGCAGAGATTCAGATGATGAATTTAGCCAGGGTGAAGTTGGAATTTGCGGTGTAGCCATTTCTTCATTGGAAGATATGGAAATTTTATTCGATGGAATTCCACTTGGTAAAGTATCTACTTCAATGACAATAAATTCTCCTGCTGCGATGGTATTTGCCTTCTATCTGGCTGTTGCAAAGAAGCAGGGAGTGGATTTCACTCAACTGAGAGGAACATTGCAAAATGATATTTTAAAAGAATACATAGCGCAAAAAGAATTTATTTATCCGCCCAAACCTTCTATGCGAATTATCACTGATATGGTTGAATATTCTACTGAATTCGTTCCACAGTGGAATCCGATTTCAGTGAGCGGATATCATATTCGTGAAGCAGGATCAACAGCGGCACAAGAGCTTGCTTATACTTTAGCCGATGGTTTTGCATATATTGAATCATGTATTGAAAGGGGAATGGATGTAGATTCTTTTGCTCCGAGAATTTCGTTCTTTTTTAATTCGCATCTCGATTTCTTTGAAGAGATTGCTAAATATAGAGCGGCACGAAGAATTTATGCAAAAAGGATGAAAATTAAATATAAAGCTAAAAATCCAAGGTCTTGGTGGATGAGGTTTCACACTCAAACTGCAGGATGCACTCTTACAGCTCAACAACCTGAAAATAATATTGTCAGAACAGCTTTACAGGCGTTAGCCGGAGTGTTGGGCGGCACACAGTCACTTCACACAAATTCTATGGATGAAACTTTAGCTCTTCCAAGTGAAAAGGCAGTTAAAATTGCACTCAGGACACAACAAATTATAGCTTATGAATCCGGTGTGATTAATACAACCGATCCATTGGGTGGAAGTTATTTTATTGAAGAATTAACAAACAGGATGGAAGAAAAAGCCGAACAAATATTCAAGGAAATAGATTCATTTGGCGGAGTAATTCCTGCTATTGAAAGTGGTTATTTCCAAAGAGAGATTGCAAATTCGGCTTATCGGTATCAACTTGAACTGGAGAGAAAAGAAAAATTTATTGTCGGTGTAAATGAGTTTGTTGAAGAAAATGAAAAAGTGGAAATTCCAATTCTCCAAGTTTCTCCGGATGTTGAATTTAAGCAAAAGGCAAGATTGAAAAAACTGAAAGAAAAACGTAATAATGATTTGGTATTGGAATCATTAAGAAAAATCAGTGATGCAGCGGTTCATGAAAAAAATTTGATGCCTGTTTTTATTGAAGCTGCGGAAAATTATGTTACATTAGGTGAAATGATTGACGAATTGAAAAAGCATTTTGGTATTTATGAAGAAACTGCTGTTTTCTAAAATATTTGATATTATAAGTTTGTTGCGTATCACACAATGGCCGAAAAACATTTTTGTTTTTGTCCCATTAGTGTTTTCAAAAAATTTATTTGACGAAAGTCAGTTTAATAAATCATTTTTGGCTTTTATTGTTTTTTCAATTTCATCAAGCTTGGTTTATGTTATCAATGATTTATTCGATAAAAAGAGAGATTCTAATCATCCCACTAAAAAACATCGCCCAATCGCATCAGGAAGAATTTCGAATTTGTTTGTCATAACTATTATCGGAATCCTTTTTCTGTTGTTATTATTTGTTCAAAATTATGTTACGCGGGAGTTTTTAATCATTATCTCAGTTTATATCGGGATAAATATTTTCTACAGTATGGGATTAAAGCAAGTTGTAATTCTTGATATACTTTTCATTGCCGCCGGTTTTATGCTTCGTGTTATAGGTGGAGCATACGTGATTAATGTTTCTGTATCAAGTTGGCTTATTCTTTCCACATTGTTTCTTTCTCTGTTTTTAGCCGTAATCAAGCGTAAAACCGAATTGTTGTTATTGACTGATTCATCTCGGGAAGTATTGAGTGATTATTCTATTGAATTCATAAAACAAATCACGGCAATAAGTGCAGCTGGAATTATAATTTGCTACTCACTTTATACGGTTTCAGATAGAACTATAAATGAATTTGGTACAGAAAATTTAGTTTTCACTACCATTTTTGTTGTGTTCGGTG
Source organism: Ignavibacteriales bacterium CG_4_9_14_3_um_filter_34_10 (assembly GCA_002790395.1). Lineage (GTDB taxonomy): Bacteria > Bacteroidota > Ignavibacteria > Ignavibacteriales > Melioribacteraceae > UM-FILTER-34-10. Next base: position 29,521 of record PFVB01000074.1, read on the forward strand.
TATTCAGGTATATGTTTATAAGTGAGAAGAAATTTTTAGGTGAAAATATTATTGAAGCCATTTACAGGGATTATCCAAGTATTATAAATATTATGCTGTATTTAATTACGATATATTTTATTATCTATTAAAATGATTTTTGAAATTATTCAAGTAATAGTATTGATTTTGGCAAGTGCATATTTTTCAGGTACTGAGATTGCATTCGTTGTAGCTAATAAACTCAAGGTTGAAGTTAGAGCAAGAAATAAGGGAATTATTTATAAGAATATTCTCTTCTTCATTAAAAATCCACAAGACTTTTTTTCTGCAATTCTGATTTCAAATAATATAGTAAACATTAGCCTCTCCTCCATATCAGCCATTTTACTCGCTAAATATTTTTATTTTGACGAACTGACAATTGTGATTTTATCTTCCTTTGTAATTTTGTTCTTTGGTGAATTGCTGCCAAAATATTTTGCACGCGAAACTGCAGATTCCTTTCTTCAATATTCAGTTCTGCCTTTAAAGCTCATTTATTTGATTTTGTTTCCTGTTGTTAAAATATTTTCTTCATTATCAAATATTATTTCGCGTTCCGGGAATCAAAATGAAGAAAATATTAATTCATTATTTGATAAAGAAGACCTTCATACGCTGATAAATGAAAGTTACACATCAGGCAATATTCATAAGCAAGATACTGATTACTTGAAAAAAGCTATTGATTTAAGTGACAGAAAAGTTTATGAGGCTATGATTCCACGAACCGATATAACTGCTGTTGAAATCGGGGATACGATTGAAGAAGCAAAACAAATATTTATAAAATCGGGTTTCTCAAAACTTTTGGTTTACAGCGAAAGCATTGATAACATACTTGGCTTTATTCATGTTTATGATTTATTTAAATTTCCCAAAAATATTAAAGACATTTTAAGAGATATTCCATTTGTTCCTTCGACAAAAAAAATGATTGAATTATTAAATGAACTACTCGATAAAAGAATTTCTATTGCCATCGTTGTTGATGAATTCGGTGGAACTGCCGGACTAATTTCTTTGGAAGATATAATTGAAGAAATGATCGGTGAGATCAGAGATGAATATGATACTGATGATTTAATTGCGAAACAGGGGTCTGATAATTCATTTATTTTCAGCGGAAAAGTTTCGATTGATAAAATAAACTCTGAATTTGATATCTATATTCCTGAAGGGGATTATGAAACTTTATCCGGGTTTATTACTTCAAAACTTGGTGAAATACCCGCAAAGGGAATTAATTTTGAATTTGAAAATTACAAGATGAGCATAGTTCGTGCAGATTCTAAGAAAATTGATTTAATTAAAATTTTTAAGCTTGATTAAATGATTTTTGAAACTCCAAACAGATAAGAAATGTTAAGCTATTAAAAATATGAAACCATTTAATTTAGACTCCGACAAATTCCTTGAATATTTAAAAGTAAATTTTGATTCAATTCTTCTTGACGTTAGGACTGACGAAGAATATGAATCTGCAAGAATACCGGGTTCAATTCTTATAGATTATTATCAAAGTGATTTTTTTTGATAAAATTCGAAATCTTGATAAATCTATATCCTATTTTGTCTATTGCAGAAGTGGCAGGAGAAGTTTGGAAGCTTG
>PFVB01000074.1:31168-31399 GCA_002790395.1 Ignavibacteriales bacterium CG_4_9_14_3_um_filter_34_10
ATTTGGATTTAATGATGTTTATAATCTTAAAAATGGAATTTTAGGTTGGAAGGGAGAAATTGTCAGAGGATAATTTTATTGAACAAAAGGACAAAATATTAATTGTTTTTGATGATTTATGCCTTATTTGCAGCACTGCAGTTCGATTGATATTAAGATTTAACAAAAAAAGGAATTTCATTTTTACATCATTCTCAAGTTCATATTTTAAAACTAACTTTTCTGATTACT
>PFVB01000074.1:31408-37730 GCA_002790395.1 Ignavibacteriales bacterium CG_4_9_14_3_um_filter_34_10
AAAAAGTGATGCGGTCATATTCATATTAAACCAGTTAATTTTTCCGATTAAATTGTTGCATTTTCTAATATGGATTCCTAAAAAAAATCGAGATATAATTTATGATTTTGCTGCCAAGAATAGATTTAAAATTTTCCCAAAACTGACGAAATGCAATTTAATATCCTCAGAATATTCAAGCCAATTCTATTTCTAAGATGAATTATTGCTAAATTAGAAACGCCAATTAAAAAGAATAATGAAACTACTACTACAACATAAAGACAAACATTCAAAAGCGCGTGCAACAATCCTGAACACAAGTCATGGAATAATTGAAACGCCAATATTTATGCCTGTTGGAACACAGGGAACAGTTAAAGCAGTTAATCAAACAATGCTTGCCGAGAATATTAAGGCGCAAATTATACTTGGAAATACTTATCATTTATACTTACGACCCGGAATTGATATTTTGGAGCAAGCCGGCGGTTTGCACAAATTTATGAATTGGCAAAAACCGATTTTAACTGATTCCGGTGGATTTCAGATTTTTAGTTTAAATGAATTGCGGAAGTTTGAGAAAAATGGCGTAACCTTTAAATCTCATCTTGATGGATCTAAACATTTCTTCTCGCCAGAAAAGGTTATTTCAATTCAACGTATTATCGGTTCTGATATTATGATGGTTCTTGATGAATGCACACCCTATCCATGTGATTATGAGTATGCAGTTAAATCAAATCAGCTAACTTCAGAATGGGCAATAAAAAACAAGGAAGCATTTGAAAAAACAATGCCCCTTTATGGAGGTGAACAGTTTTTGTTCGGAATTGTTCAGGGAAGCATTTTCAAAAATTTAAGAGAACAATCTGCGAAACATTTGATTAATTTGGATTTTGACGGTCACGCTATAGGTGGTTTGGCTGTTGGTGAGCCGGCAAAAGATATGTATGAAATTATTGATTTCACAACGGATATTCTTCCTGAAAACAAACCCCGATATTTGATGGGTGTAGGAAGACCGGAGAATATTCTTGAAGCAATTGAGCGTGGAATAGATATGTTTGACTGTGTAATGCCAACACGAAACGCACGAAATGCATACTTATTTACTATGAATGGAATTGTTACAATTAGAAATGCTGCATATAAAAATGATTTTACACCTATCGATAAGACTTGCAATTGTTATACTTGCAAAAATTATTCGAGAGCATATCTGAGGCATTTATTTAACGCAAAAGAACTTTTAGCTTATCAACTTGCAACTATACATAATCTAACTTTTTATTTAAATTTGGCAAGTGAAGCTAGAAAAAATATTTTTAGCGATACTTTTACAGATTGGAAAAATCAAATAATAAATAAACTATCAAAAAATGTTCAGGAGGTATAATTGAACTTAATATTTTTAATGGCGCCGCAAAGTGGTGCCGGCGGTGGAAGTATGATTTCAACACTAATTATGTTTGCAGCAATTTTTGCGATTTTCTATTTTATGATTATTCGTCCCCAACAAAAAAGACAAAAGGAACGTGATAAAATGCTGAATGAAATTCAGAAGGGCGATAAAGTTGTTACTAATAGCGGAATGCATGGAGTAATTGCAGGAATTGAGGATAAGACCTATTTGGTTGATTTTGGAAATAATATCAAAATTAAATTTGATAAAGCCGCTATTGGGTCAGTTATAAAATGAAAGGAAGAATTCGATGAAACCAAAATCACTCAAAGAAAAGAAAAATTTTCTTGGAATTCCATCAAAGTATTCTTTATATGAAAAATCCGAGATTGTCGTTCTTTCCGCACCTTTGGAAATGACTGTAAGTTACGGAAAAGGAACCGAACTTGGACCGAAAGAGATATTAGAAGCCTCTCATTATGTTGAATTTTATGATGAAGAAACTGAAAGAGAGATTTGCTTTGAAAAAGGAATTTGCACTCTCGGAGAATTGGACTTTAAAAATAAATCTCACAAAAAGTCTTTGGAGTTAATTGAGAAAACGGTTTCTCGTCTTATTCATGATAAAAAATTTGTGGTCACATTAGGCGGAGAACACTCTTTATCTTCTGCTCCTGCTTGTGCTCACAATTCAGCTTATCAGGATCTTTCAGTTCTGCAGATTGATGCTCATTCTGATTTGCGTGATTCTTATGAAGGTTCGAAACTTTCACATGCTTCTGTAATGAAAAGGATTTATGAATTCAATAAAGATATTGTGCAAGTTGGAATAAGAGCACAGTGTGCTGAAGAAGCTGATTTTATTAAGAAGAATAATATTAAAACTTTTTTTGCCAGAAATATTCGAACCGGAAAACATGGAAATAATTGGCAAAGCGAAGTTGTAGATTCATTGAATAAAAATGTTTATATAACTTTTGACGTTGACGGGTTTGACCCTTCAATCCTACCTTCCACCGGAACGCCGGAACCGGGAGGATTATTTTGGGATGAAACTATGGATTTGCTCAAACTGGTTGGAAGTGAAAGAAATATTGTCGGTTTTGATGTTGTTGAACTTAGTTACGATAAGCAAAATAAAATTTCAAGTTTTAATACAGCTAAACTGGTTTATAAATTAATCAATTATGCTTTTTCAAAGAAGTGAAAACATGAAAAGAATTTTAATACTTTTCTTCCTATATTTTTCAGTATCATTTGCACAAAGCCGAGAAGTTTATATCGTTGCTATTGATGATGAAATTGATCTCGGCATGGCGCCTTATGTTAAAAGGGTAATTAATGATGCTGAAAAAAATAAAGCTAAAGCAATCATTTTTCGCATTAATACGTTTGGCGGACGTGTTGATGCTGCAACACAAATCAAAGATGCAATTCTGAATTCAAAAGTAAAAACTGTTGCGTTCATTGATAAAAGAGCTATTTCGGCTGGTGCGCTAATTGCAATTTCCTGTGAAAAGATTATTATGACTTCAGGTGCATCTATTGGGGCTTCAACAGTTGTTGACCAGGCAGGGAAGAAGCAATCAGAAAAATATCAATCATTCATGAGATCTGAAATGCGGGCGGCTGCGGAAAAAAACAACAGGAAACCGGAAATCGCTGAAGGAATGGTTGATGAAAGAATTGTTGTAGAAGGTTTAGTTGACAGTACAAAATTAATTACTCTCACAACTGAAGAAGCTTTGAAATTCGGATATTCCGATACAACGTTGAATGATTTGGCCCAAGTATTATCGTACTTGAACTTGAAAACTGCGAAAATCAATCAGACTAATTTTAATGTAGGCGAAGAAATTTTAAAATTCATCAACAATCCAATTGTCTCATCATTGTTAATAATGATTGGATTGGTTGGATTATTTACTGAAGTAAAAACACCTGGCTGGGGTGTTCCAGGTACGGCTGGAGTAATTGCTTTAACTATTTTTTTTGGAGCCGGATACATTCTTGAACTTGCAAGTGCAATAGAAATATTATTGTTTGTAATTGGTTTTATTATGTTGATTGTCGAAATATTTGTTATCCCGGGATTTGGTTTTGTCGGGGTTGGTGGAATTATCATGATGATTGCCGGATTATTTTTAGGATTGATTTCTGATTTTCCTGTCATTAGCTGGATAGATATTTCGAATGCAATAATCCAACTCGCTTTGACATTTGTTTTTACGGGCATCTTTATTTCTTTTATATTAAAATTCCTACCCAAAACAGAAATCTTTAGCAAATTAGTTTTATCAAAAATGATTGATTCAACCTCAGGATATATTTCGAATGAGCCGCAAATTTCAGAATTAGTTGGTAAAAAAGGCAAAACATTAACGGATTTAAGACCATCTGGAACAGCTCAAATCAATAATGATAAAATTGATGTTGTCTCTGAATCAGAATTTGTATTGAAAAATTCTTCGATAGTTGTTGTTAAAGTCGAAGGTTCAAAAGTTGTAGTAAGAGCTGTTGAATAATTACAACAGCTCTAATTTATTTACTGTATCAATCTTTTCCTTCTTTGTTGCTTTTACTTCTTTCTTTGATGCATCCAAACCTTTCATTGTGACCTCGGTCTCAGAATTAATTTTAGTTTGCGAACGTTGGACTAATTTTTTTGCTAGATTATAATAAATTTCTCCACTGCCGGAAATATTTGGATTTGAAAAAGTATAAGTAACTCCTTGCTCAGTTGCAGTATTATTCCCCGTCCATGCTGTGCTGAGTGAAGCCTGTATTTTTGCAATCGAATCGTCCTTCTCTTTATAAAAATGTAATATTTTGAATGACGCAGTATTTGTAATATTCAACGAGCCAAGATTCGAAGGATACTTTTGTTCCCAGGTTGAATTAATTCCAACTTTCTCTTTGGTAACAGTCCTAAAAAGTTGCTCGGTGATTGGAGCTAAACCGGAAAGTACAAAGTTTCGTTTAAACATGTTTTTTTGATCTTTGCTCAAGGAGTCTTTAATTCCTTGCAAATTCCATATTTCATTAATTATTCTGTCGGCATCAAAAATGTCCAAAACTTCACCAAAACTGGAAACCTTTACTTTGTATGATCTGTTTTTTAAAGCTTCATAATCGGCAAACATTGCTTTTTCTCTTAAACTATACAAAACTCTGGAGTCATATAATGCAGTTTGTCCATTAATATTTGATTTTACATAAATTGAAACCGGAGTAAGAGAAATTGTTGCAATGTTTTGCTTATCCACGTCAAGAACTTTAAAATTAAAAACATAAGTCGAATTCTGACTCATGTTTGCTTTGATTAAGGTGTCGGTCTGTACTGATTGAAAGTTGTTCAAAACTGTATTCAATCGATACTTAAATGTTTGACCTTTGTTAAAATTATACTCAAGTGATTTTAAGTTGCCTTTAACAATTTCAGCCTTTTTTACTTCCTTGTTCTTGTCATTTTTTTGTTCATCTTTTTTATCGCCTGAGCATGAAACTATTAAAATGATTGATAATAAATAAATTATATTTTTCATGAAGTTCCTTAATATAGAAGATATTTTTCCCGAATTGATTCAAACAAAAATAAATCACTCTTCCATTCGTTATAAATATCTTTTAGGTTGACAAATGATCTTATTTTTTCTTTAAAATCTGATTTTCCATAAAGTCTATCAATGCTTTTTCTAAACTCAAATTGATTGGGGAAAAGTTTGTTGATTGCATAAATTAGGCTGACACCAAATTTAACCGATTCAAACTTTTGCCTGTCAGTTACAGAGAATTTCAATCCATGGCATAATTGATTTTTGTGTTTTGGATTATCGCTCATGTTGGGAATGGATATTGGAACAAAACTGATTGTATCAAATTCAATCCCGGGTATATTGTATTTATTTAATTCATTAAAGAGTAAATCGGGTTTAATAAATGGTGCTCCAATTTGAAGAAAAGGAGATTGAGTCCCTCTTCCTTCGGAGAGATTTGTGCCTTCAATTAAACATAATCCGGGATATAAAATTTCGCTATCAACGTTTGTTATGTTTGGTGATGGTTTTATCCAAGGCAGATTGCATTCATCAAAATATAAACTACGCGACCAATTTTTCATTTTAATAACTGTCAGCTCGCATTTAGATTTTGAATTTGTCCACAATTCTTCATTGATCATCAATGCGATCTCTCCAATTGTCATCCCATGACTAATTGGAACCGGAATAATTGAAACAAAAGATTTTAATTCGGGTTCTCTGACAGGTCCATCAATATAATTCCCTCCAATTGGATTAGGGCGATCAAGGACAATTAAAGGAATATTATTTTCAGCACAGGCTTCAATACAATAATAAAGTGTTGAAATATAAGTGTAAAATCTTGCTCCGACATCCTGTATATCAAACAGCAGAACATCAATATTGGAAAGCATTTCTGGAGTTGGTTTGTTTATTTCGCCGTATAAAGAATAAATCGGGGCACCAGTCTTCTCATCTTTTACTGAACTGATTTTTTTCCCGTCAGGTGCGTCGCCTCTTATTCCATGTTCAGGACCAAATAACGCAATGATTTTTACTCCGTCAATCTTTGATAATGAATCAACCAAGTGAGTTCGGTTAAATAAAATCGCACTGTGGTTGGTTACAACGCCAATATTCTTTCCTTTGATTAAATCAATACTTTCAGAAAGCAAAACTTCAGCCCCTGGAATTACTCTTTGTGCAAAAGTAAAGTTGCTATAAAGCAGAATTGAAATAACTAAATACCGGATTCTTGAAATCATAAGTCGGAATAGTTTTCCAATAATTCTTTGCGTGAAAAGAAATGTAATATTTCTTTCGCAGCGTTTTCATCTGAGTCAGAACCGTGAATTATGTTTCTCTGAATATTTTCCGCATACAATTTTCTGATTGTACCGGTTTCTGCTTTTTCGGG
>PFVB01000074.1:37768-53097 GCA_002790395.1 Ignavibacteriales bacterium CG_4_9_14_3_um_filter_34_10
CGTTTTCTTTTTGTAGTGCAATCGGAACACATGGACCCGAAGTCATATATTCAATTAAATCAGGAAAGAATGATTTGTCTTTATGTATCTCATAAAAACCGGAAGCAGAATCAACAGTCAGTCGGGTCATTTTCAAAGAAAGCACTTTGAATCCGGCTCCCTGAATTTGTGAAATTACTTTTCCAATTAAATTTTTCTCAACACAATCAGGCTTGAGAATAGCAAGTGTTCTATTGTTCAACATTTACTCCTTATTTTTTGTTGATTGTTTTTAACTTTATTTAGCTGTTTTCTTTTTTGATTTAATTTTATCAAAAGCATTCTTCATTGTAATTCCAATCTCGGCAGGACTTTCAACAACAAAGATTCCGGCTTTTTTCAGTGCAGCCATTTTCTCTGCAGCAGTTCCTTTGCCTCCACTGATTATTGCTCCTGCGTGCCCCATTCTTCTGCCGGCTGGTGCTGTTCGTCCGGCAATAAATCCGACAACAGGCTTTTTGACATGTTTTTTAATATACTCTGCAGCTTCTTCTTCAGCACTTCCACCGATTTCACCAATCATTACGATTCCTTCGGTATCTTTATCTTCATTAAACAATTTAATAATATCAATGAATCTTGAACCAATAATTGGATCGCCTCCTATTCCTACGCATGAAGATTGTCCGATTTTTAAATCACTTAACTGTTTAACCGCTTCATAAGTTAAAGTTCCACTCCTCGAAACAACACCCACTTTTCCTTTGTGATGAATAAATCCGGGCATGATTCCAATCTTAGCCTTTCCGGGAGAAATAATTCCGGGACAGTTTGGTCCAATCAATCTTATATCTGTATCTTTAATTGTATCATAGACTTTTATCATATCGTTTGTAGGAATGCCTTCAGAAATGCAAACAATCAGTTTAATACCCGATAAAGCGGCTTCTAAAATCGCATCTGCTGCGAACTGAGGTGGAACAAATATTGCTGAGGCCGTAGCTTTAGTCGATTTTACTGCATCTGCTACGGTGTTAAAAATTGGAATGGAGGTTTTTTCAAATTTCTGTCCGCCTTTTCCCGGAGTAACGCCAGCCACCACATTTGTACCGTACTCAATCATTTGTAAAGTGTGAAACGTTCCTTCACTTCCTGTAATTCCCTGTACTATCACTTTTGTTTTTTTGTCAAGAAGAATACTCATAATTTCCTCAATATTGTTATTAATTAATTAAATAAAATTTAATTTGTTGAAAGAATATTTGCTAATTGCAGTAATGATAATTCATCAAATTGTTTGGATAAAAGTTGCATTCCGATTGGTAGCCCAATTTTATTGAACCCAATGGGAACATTAATTGCAGGAATTCCTGCTAAATTTGCTGATGTTGTATAAATATCACTCAAATACATTTCAAGCGGGTTTTCAGATTTCTCTCCTATTTTGAATGCTGCTGTTGGAGTAGTTGGAGTCAGTATAATATCTACTTCTTTGAATGCGTTATCAAAATCGGATTTGATCAAACTTCGAACTTTCTGAGCTTTTTTATAATATGCATCGTAATAACCTGAAGAAAGTACATAAGTTCCGAGCATAATTCTTCTTTTTACTTCTTCTCCGAATCCTTCTGTTCTACTAAATTTATACATCTCATCTATGTTGGAAGCATTTTTTGAACGCAATCCGTAATGAGCTCCATCAAATCTCGACAAATTCGCAGATGCTTCAGCAGTTGTAAGAATATAATAAGTTGCAATTGCAAATTCAGTGTGAGGCAATGATATTTCTGTTACTTCATTACCTGCATTTTTCAGAATCTCAACATGTTCAAAAATTATTTTACGAATCTCATCATCAAGTCCATCAGAAAAATATTCCTTTGGCAAGCCAATTTTAAATTTTCTTTCAGAACTTATTTTTTCAGAAAACGAATGAATCTCAGAGTTAACAAAAGTGGAATCAAAATTATCATTGCCGGATATTGTCTCGAGAATCAAAGCTATATCATCAATGTTTTTTGCAAAAGGTCCAATTGTATCAAATGATGAAGCGAAAGCTGTTAATCCATATCTCGATACTCTGCCATAGGTTGGTTTTAATCCATACACTCCACAAAAAGCCGCTGGCTGCCGAATTGATCCACCTGTATCAGTTCCTAGTGCAGCATCACAGAGATTTGCGGCTACGGCAGCAGCAGAACCACCACTTGAACCTCCGGGAACATAATCATTATTAACCGGATTAAGAACTTTTCCGAATGCAGAATTTTCATTTGAAGACCCCATTGCAAATTCATCACAATTTGTCTTTCCAATTAAAATAGCATTTTCCTGAAGAAGTTTCTCTACAACAGTTGCATTGTAAACAGCTTCGAAACCGATTAAGATATTTGAAGAGCAAGTAAGTGGTTTTGATTTAATTGAAATTACATCTTTGACAGCGATAACCATTCCTGCTAACTTGCCGTGTTTGCCTGTTTTGATTTTTCTTTCGATTAAATCAACTTCACTTGCAGAATCTTCAAAAACAAAATTGAATGCATTAAGATGTTCATTCTTTTTAATGTTTAATAAAAAATCAGCAACATTCTGCTTAAGAGAAATTTTTCCTGATTTAATCAGCTCGATTTTTTGTTTGTGATTTTTGTAAATCAATTCAATAAATCTATTTGTTTTCGATTTTGTCTTTTGGTTTATCTTCGGACTTTAACTCGTCTTCAACATCATTCACAGCTTTTTTAAATTCACGCATTCCTTTTCCAATTCCTTTCATGAATTCAGGAATTTTTTTGGCACCAAAAAGAACTAATACAGCTATAACGATCAATATTATTTCTGTAGCTCCTAAATTTCCAAACATAATAACCTCTTTATTTTATGATATTTTGAATTAATGTGTTGAATAATAAAAATCCATCCGATTTCATCAGTGTGGAGTCACTGCATCTTTCAGGGTGTGGCATCATTCCAAAAACATTTCCTGATTTGTTCATTATTCCGGCAATATTTTCAGCAGAACCATTAGGATTATATTTATCAGAAATTTCTCCATTGTCTGAACAATATTGAAAAATAATCTGATTATTTTCTTTCAACGAATGAAGACCTTTTTCATCAATAAAATAATTACCATCACCATGAGCAATTGGAATTTCAAGAATATTTTTCGACACGTTCTTTGTCAAAACTGTTTCATGATTAGCAACTTTTACAAAAATATCTTTGCAAATAAACTTGGTGGATACGTTTTTCATAAGTGTTCCGGGAAGCAGATTTGCTTCAATTAAGATTTGGAAACCATTGCATATGCCTAAAACGATACCTCCTTTATTGGCAAAATCAATAACACTTTCCATAATTGGAGAGAAGCGTGCAATTGCTCCTGTTCGTAAATAATCACCGTATGAAAATCCACCGGGAAGAATAATTACATCACAGTTTTTAAGGTCTGTGTCTTTATGCCACAAGAATTCAGTTTCGCAATCAAGAATTTTTTTTGTGACATAATAAGCGTCGTGATCGCAATTAGACCCGGGAAAAACTACAACACCAAACTTTGGTTTCATTTTATTTCTTCCAAAGTGAAAGAATAATCTTCAATATTCAGATTGGCTAATAATTTATTGCAAAGCTTGTCTAATTCTTCATTTGCTTTTTCACGTGAAGATGTATCAATATTAAGCTCAATAAATTTTCCGATTCTCACTTCAGAAATATCATCAATTTTTAATAGTTTTGAGCCTTGCTCAACAGCTTTCCCTTGTGGGTCTAAAATAGATTTTCTTCTTTTAATGATAATTGTTGCTTTATACACGATTAGAACTCAATTTGTTTTTTCTTTCAATTTTAAGTGTGAATTTTTAAGAACCGACATACCGAAAAAAATATGACGGGCAATTCCGAATACAATATTTATTACAATAAAATATAAAAATGCTTTCCCAGCAGTAAAATAAATTAGTATTACAGCAATAATTGATGAAGAAATTACAACTGTTTTACCAAGGAACGACATGTTTTTAAGTTTCGGCCATGCATTATATCTGATTGACGAAACCATTAAATATGATAATAGCAATACAATTGGGATTAACAATTTTTCTACTGTTTCAGGGAACGAAACTCCATTATGATAAAATACTACAATTGAAGCGATCGCAACTGCCGAAAAAGGAATTGGCAAACCCGAGAAATCATGTTTTTTTGTTATGTCATCTAACATAATATTAAATCTTGCTAAACGGAAAGCACCGAAAATTAATATTAATGAACTAAGAATAATTCCTGAAATTCCGAGATGGAAAAAATAAGTTTTGTATAATAAATACGATGGTGCCGCACCAAAGCTTACGACATCTCCAAGCGAATCTAATTCAACACCGAAGTTACTTGATGTTTTAGTTAGCCGTGCTATCAGTCCATCAAATAAATCAAAAAATGCTGCTGAAAAAATGAACAGAGAAGCAAAAAAATAATCTCCGTTACCGGCATAAATTATAGATAAAAATCCACTGAAAATATTCAGCGAAGTGGCAAAATTTGGGAATATTGATTTTGACAAATTAATTTTCATTTTCACACTCGAATAATATTGTTTCACCGGCTTTTACATTTTCATCTTTTTTGACTTTAACTTTCCATTTTGTTGGGACAATCACATCAACGCGGCTTCCAAATTTTATCATGCCAAATCTTTCACTCTGTTTTACATCCTGATTCAATTTTAATTCACTTACTATTCTTCGGGCAATAAAGCCGGCTACTTGAGTAAAAAAAACTTTACCGTTTTTTGATTCAATTCCAATTTCATTTCTTTCATTTTCCAAATCAGCTTTGTCATTAAAAGCCATCAGGTATTTACCCTTAACATAATTTAGATAAGTCACTTTTCCACTAACCGGAATACGATTTACATGGACATTTAATGGAGACATAAAAACAGAAATTTGCCAGCATTCTTCATTAAGAAACCTATTTGGCAAAACTTTTTTGATTAGCATTACTTTCCCGTCGGCAGGCGAATAAACATAATTATCATTAATCGGAGCTGACCTTTCAGGATCTCTGAAAAAGTTTAAAGTAAACACCAAAATAAATATTGATAAAACAATCAAACCTATTTTGATCTGTTGATTATTTGTGATGACAGCAATAAAAATAAGTATCAAAGCCAACACAAACACAATTCCGATTGTAGTAAATCCGTATTTTGTTATCATCTATCTATTTGTAATTTATTATTGCATGTAAAAATAATACATTATTAATTCAATTTCTTAGTTGATTTAATTTTTATTAAATTTTCAACAGTTAAAAATAAAAAATAACGGAGGATAAATGCTTAAAGGTGGTTTGCAAGGAATGATGAAACAAGTGCAGAAAATGCAAGCTGAAATGGAACGTGTTCAAAGTGATTTAGGGAACAAACAAGTCAGTGAAGAAAGCGGTGGCGGAATGGTTAAAGCCATTGTTAATGGGAAAAAAGAGCTAATTTCGATTTCAATTCAGGATGAAATATTAAATTCGGGTGATAAAGAAATGTTACAGGATTTGGTTGTTGCTGCTGTTAATAAAGCATTAGCTTCTGCAGGGAAAATGGCTGAAGAAGAAATGGCTGGAGTTACAAAAGGAATGATTCCGCCGGGTTTAAATATTCCGGGATTTTAATTTGATTCTTCCTGAACCATTAGAAATTTTAATTGAAGAGCTGAATAAACTTCCTTCAATTGGAAGAAAAACAGCTCAAAGACTTGCACTTCATTTACTGAAATCACAAAAGGAAGATATTTCAAATCTTGTGAATTCCTTGATTTCAATGAGAGATAATATTAAAATTTGTTCGAAATGTTTTAATGTCTCCGTTGATGATGAATGTGAAATTTGTAAAAGTCCGAAAAGGGACAACTCAGTTATCTGTGTTGTTGAAGAAGTCAGTGATGTGATTGCTATTGAAAAAACAAATGAGTTCAACGGTTTATATCATGTGCTTGGTGGTGTTCTTTCTCCTTTGAGCGGAAAAGATGCAGCAAGTCTGAAAATTGATGAGCTTGTCAAAAGAGTTTCCAATTCAAATATCAAAGAGATAATTTTAGCATTAAATCCGGATACAGAAGGGGAATCGACTGCACTTTATTTGGCAAAAATATTAAAACGTTTCAATATAAAAATAACAAGAATTGCCCGAGGACTTCCAATTGGTGGAGATATTGAATTTGCGGATGAGGCTACTATTGGAAGAGCTGTATTGGGAAGAATTATTTTAGAATGAATTCTTGGTTCAAAGATTGGTTTGATTCTGATTTTTATCTTAAAGTATATTCGCATAGAAATGATGCAGATGCAAGAAAATTATTAGAATTTATTCTTGCAAATATTTCGCTGCCAAAAAGAGCAAAAGTTCTCGATAGTTCATGTGGAAATGGTCGCCACTCTATTTTATTTGCTCAAAAAGGATTTGATGTAACCGGATTTGATTTATCACTTAATTTATTGAAACAAGCAAATGTTGCAAAAGAAAAATTCAATTTGCCAATAAAATTAATTAGAGCTGATATCAGAACTTTCCATGTGAAAGAAAAGTTTGATTTGATAGTTAATTTATTTACAAGTTTTGGTTATTTTGTATCTGATGAAGAAAATTTTGCGTTTTTTTATAATGCATTTGGCATGATGGAATCAGGCTCATATTTTATTTTTGACTATCTTAATCCAAAGTTTCTTCAAAAGAATTTAGTTGGTTCTGATTCGCAAAAAATAGGTGAATCGACTATTATGCAAAGCAGAAGAATAAGAGATAATAGAATTGAGAAAGAAATCATTGTAAATAAACTTAATGAAACTTATAAATTTCAAGAATCGGTTAAACTTTATCCAAAAGATTTTTTAACCGAGAAGCTTATGAAAATTGGTTTTAGTATTATAAATACTTCCGGGGATTATGATGGGAATAATTTCAATGAAATGAATTCACCACGAATTATATTGATAATGAAGAAATGAAAAAAATATTTTTTGTCCTGATAATTTTTCTGAATTCCTGTGACTTGTTGACCACACGCGATCCTGAATTGCCTGAAAAACCGAGAAGCAATTTTATCACTCCAACTACTCCGGAAATAGTTTTTCAGAATTTTATTAACGGAGTAAACGATAAAGTATTGGAAAACTATATTTCATGTTTTCTCGATAAATCTTTTTTGGAAACGGATTATCGTTTCGTCGCAGCGGCAGGAAGTATAAATCAATTTCCTATACTTAGTGAGTGGGATATCAATTCCGAAAAACAATATTTTGCTAACATGATTTCACAGGTTGATAAAAACACAAAGATTAATTTATTGCTCTTAAATTCTGAAAAAAGAGTTTTTCCCGATAGCACTTTGATTCAATACGATTATACTTTGACAATTCCATTTATTAATCAGCAGCAAGTTTATAAAGGTGTCAGCCAATTCACACTCAGAGTTGACAATCGAAATTTTTGGGTCATCACAAAATGGCTTGATAGTAAATCGGAAAATTTCTTATCTTGGAGCGAATTAAAAGGGAGAATGTATTAAAAAGTATTTATTTATATTATTGGCTGTAACTCTTTCTTCCTGTTTGAATCCTTTTGCACCTGAACTTGATGAAAATTTGAGTTCCAATGGTTCATTAATTTCAAACCAAAAAACAGTTGATGGAGTTTTCAATAATTTTAAGTATAGCTATGCTTTTAAGGATACAACTATTTTCGGTAAACTTTTGGCAAAGGATTATAACTTTATTTACAGAGATTACGATTTGAGTGCTGATATTTATTGGGGCAGGGATGAAGAAATGAAAGTAACTGACGGATTATTCAAGAATTCGCAAAAGCTGGATTTGATTTGGAATAATATTGTTTCGATAAATGAAGATTCTACTAATATTATCCGAAGTTTTAATTTGACTATTACTTTTAATCCGACAGATATTATTTTTGTTGATGGAAGAGTTAATCTTTCGCTGAAAAAAAACGGTGAAGGAAAGTGGTTGATAAATAAATGGATTGACGAATCAAACTTTTAGAACTATGATAAAATTTTATTTTTCGGAAGCTTTTAAGTCGTTGAAATACGGAAAGATGACAACAATATTGAGTTTTTTCACTTTATCTCTTGCCATATTTTCAATGACGATTACATTTTATCTTTGGTTTTTCTCTAATAATTTAGAGACGGAATTGAAGAACAAATTTTCTATTAGTGTTTTTCTCGCAGATTCAATTAATAATTTCCACAAACAAAATATTCAAAATCGGATTTCTGAATTCAGATTTGTCAGAAGCACCGAGTACATCTCAAAGGAAACTGCCAGAAGGATTTTTGTAAATGAAACGGGAAATAATTTTGAAGAAATTTTAAAGTATAATCCTTTGCCTGCATCATATCGGATCAAAATTAACAAACACTTAACGCCCAAAGAACTTAAAAAATTTGAAGGGGAGCTGCTGAAAATATTTGGTGTGGAAGAAGTTGCGATCGATTATAGTTTGTTTTATTCAATCGTTAATCTATTATTTTCAATTAGAATATTTATTTACTCATTAGGAATTGTTTTTTCAATAATTTCATTCTATTTAATTTATGCAAATTCTAGATACTACCTGCTTTCGCGGAAGAAGGAAATAGATATTATGAAATTGGTTGGAGCAAAAGTCTTTACAATCAGATTGCCTTTAATTATTAGAGGATTGATACTTGGTATTGCGTCTTCCTTATTGGTTGTTATGATTTTTAACTTGATAATCATCACTTTCCATAAAATTTATCCTCAAATTAAATTGGTTGCAACTTTTTATTTGTTTAATTTTGTTCCGCTAATTTTTGGGGTTTTATTGGGTTTTTCAGGCTCCGGATTTTTAGCAAAAGAAATAAGTCTCATTATTACGAAAAATAAAAAATAATAATTCAGAGGGATTAGTGGAAAATAAGGTTTTTCATAATTTACGGGAACAAGAAAACTCTTCAATAAAAGATTATATCAACTTAATTAAAATAAATTTTTTACCTGTTTTATTGATAAGTTTAACCGGCTTAATTGTTGCTTCGCTCTATGCAATTTATGCTATCGATATCTATAAATCTACCGTTGTATTAAAAGTGGCAAAACCTTCCGGCAGCATTTTGAATTCGCCTTTAATGCCTGAATTCAGTGATTTTGGAAGCGATAGATTTATAGCCAATGAAATTGAAATTTTAAAAAGTGAAAAAATCCGAAGTCTTATTATTAAACAGATTCAGGATTCTTTTAAAGTGATTGATGCCGATAGTTTTTATCTCGTTTTAGACCAAGATTCAAAATTCTTCTCCAATAATAAAAACAAGAAAAAATTATTGCCTTATCGAGAGATTAGTAAATTGCTTGAAAAGGTAAGTATTGATCAAAAACGCGGATTGGATATTATTGAAATCTCAGTTGAATCTCCATCTCCATTTGAGGCTGCATTTTTAGCGAATGCTTATGCAAAAGCTTATGAAAGTTTGAACCTTTCATATAATAGGCAGCAACTTGTAGTTGTTAGAGATTTTCTTATGGAACAAAGAGAAGAAAAATATCATGAACTTATCCTTGCAGAAGAGAAATTAAAAAATTATCAGGAGAAAGGCGGTATTATTGCTCTCGATGAACAAGCAAAATCTTTGATTGCTGCTCTATCAGATTTTCAATCCCAACGAGACGCATCCCAAATTGAAGTTGCAATGACACAAAAAGCGCTCGATCAATATAAAGAAGAATTAGAGAAAAAGAATCCAAGTTTAACTCAATATATCGAAAGCTATGCTGCAGAGCCAAGATTAAAATCTCTGCAAGAACAGATTGCCAAGTTAGAAACGCAACGTGATCTCGCTATTGCGAATAAAAATGTTCCTGAAAATAAAAGATTGATCAAAGATTATGATGAAAGTATTAAGGAACTAAAATTAAAACTCGATGAACAATTAAAAATTTATAAAACCAGCATTTTTGCTCTAAGTCCAGAAGAAGTTAGGGAATTATCACTCAATGTTTTAGAACAGGAAGTGAAATTAATTTCTGCTCAATCAAAAAAAGAAAATCTTGAGAAAATTGTTGGGAAATACGACAAAAAATTTAATGAACTTCCAAGTCAAACAATTGATCTTGCAAGATATCAAAGAGAACTTTCAGCTTATGAAAAATTGTATTTGCTGGTTGAAGAAAAATATCAGGAAGCATTAATTAACGAGCAATCTACTCCGGGTAATGTTTTGATTATTGATGAAGCACGAAGACCGGAACTGCCTTCAAAACCGAACAGAATGTTAATTGTTCTTGTCGGATTGGTTATTGGAGTAGGAATGGGAGCTGGTTTTGCTTTTGTTAAAAATTATTTTGATAATTCAGTAAAAACTCCTGAAGATATTCAAAACAATGATATTAATGTACTTGCATGGATACCACAAATTGATATTTTAGAAGAAAACAAAGATTTCGAATTCATTGTTGCAAAAAAACCTGATTCATTACATGCTGAAGCTTATCGGGCACTCAGGACTCGTATTCAGTTTTCGAAACTTGATCAGAAGCGGGGAATTCAAACTCTGCTTGTAACATCATCTGCACCAAGAGAAGGAAAAACTACAACAGCCGTAAATATTGCAGGAACATTTGCACAGGCAAACAAGAGGACTGTAATTGTTGATTGTGACTTGAGAAAACCGCGTATGCATACCGTTTTTAAAGCTCAGAGATTCCCTGGATTCAGTGATTATTTCTTTGGGCAATCTACTTATGAAGAAATAATTCATAAATCAGAACTTCCTAATTTATTTTATATTACTGCCGGTACGATTCCTCCAAATCCGTCTGAACTACTAAGCTCTGACCAAATGGTTGCTTTTTTAGAAAAGCTAAAATCTGAATTTGATATGATAGTAATTGATTCACCTCCAATTGTTGCTGTAACGGATTCTGAAATTATTTCCCGTTTAGTTGATGCAGCAATATTAGTTGTATCTGCAAATAACACTGAAATTGAATTAATGCGAAAAGCAGCAGAACTTTTGACGCATGAATCCAAATCATTTATTGGTGCCATACTTAATAATTTTAGTTATAAGAGCGGTTACGGTTCTTATTACAAATATTATTATTATTATTCGCACCAAAGTAAGGGAAACGGTGTAGCGAAAGTTAAGAAAATTGACAAGGTGTAATTTTATTTGTTTACGATATAATGAATGGATAATAAAAAAGCGGCAAATGCCGCTTTTTTACTAGATAATTTGGAATTTCTATTAATACATTCCATCCATTCCGCCACCCATTCCAGCTGGCATAGCAGGAGCTTTTTCAGGTTCTTTTTTCTCATATACTACAGCATCAGTTGTAAGAAGAAGTGCGGAAACTGAGGCAGCATTTTGAAGTGCTGTTCTTGTAACTTTAGTAGGGTCAATAACACCTGCCTTTGTCAGATTTTCATATTTCTCAGTTGCAGCGTTGAAACCATAATCATCTTTTCCCTCAAGAACTTTATTTAATACGACAGCACCTTCCAATCCGGCATTATTAACTATTTGTCTTAATGGTTCAGTTAATGCTTTCTCAATTATTTTAATTCCTGTGGTTTGGTCCTGATTTGCACCTGTTAATTTCTCTAACGATTTTGTCGCTCTTACCAAAGCTACACCGCCACCTGGAACAATTCCTTCCTCAACAGCTGCTCTAGTTGCGTGCAATGCATCTTCAACACGTGCTTTCTTTTCCTTCATTTCAACTTCTGTTGCGGCTCCGATTTTCAATACTGCAACACCACCAGAAAGTTTTGCTAATCTTTCTTGTAATTTTTCTTTATCATAATCTGATGTGGTTTTTTCGATCTGAGCTTTAATTTCATTTATTCTTTTCTTGATATCATCGCTTTTGCCACTTCCCTCAACAATTGTTGTGTTGTCTTTATCAATAACAACTTTCTTAGCTTTACCAAGATATTCGATAGTTGCGTTTTCTAATTTATAACCTCTTTCTTCAGATACAACCGTACCACTTGTCAAAACAGCAATATCTTCGAGCATTGCTTTTCTTCTGTCGCCGAAACCGGGTGCTTTTACTGCTGCAACTCTTAATGTTCCTCTTAATTTGTTCACAACAAGTGTAGCAAGTGCTTCACCTTCAAGATCTTCTGAGATGATAAGTAGAGATTTCCCAGCCTGAGCAACTTTCTCAAGAACCGGAAGTAAATCTTTCATTGCAGAAATTTTCTTGTCATGAATTAAAATATAAGGATCTTCTAAAACAGCTTCCATCGATTCTGAATTAGTAACAAAATATGGTGATAAGTAACCGCGGTCAAATTGCATACCTTCAACAACTTCAAGACCTGTTTCTGTACCTTTGGCTTCTTCGACAGTAATTACACCGTCTTTGCCGACTTTATCCATAGCTTCTGCAATCAATTCACCGATTGTCTTGTCATTATTTGCTGAAATGCTGCCAACCTGAGCAATCT
This sequence comes from Ignavibacteriales bacterium CG_4_9_14_3_um_filter_34_10, assembly GCA_002790395.1. Classification (GTDB taxonomy): domain Bacteria; phylum Bacteroidota; class Ignavibacteria; order Ignavibacteriales; family Melioribacteraceae; genus UM-FILTER-34-10. The sequence goes on from PFVB01000074.1 coordinate 50,238, forward strand.
CATCCCGAGTTTCGACATCTTTACTCATTTTTTTCAAGAAAGTAATTACGTTTTCAACAGCAATATCAATACCTCTTTTCAAATCCATTGGGTTTGCACCAGCTGTTACGTTTTTAAGTCCTTCTCTGAAAATTGCCTGAGCTAAAACTGTAGCAGTTGTTGTTCCATCACCGGCAACATCACTTGTTTTGGAAGCAACTTCACGAACCATTTGAGCACCCATATTTTCGACTGCATCCTCAAGTTCAATTTCTTTTGCAACGGAAACACCATCTTTTGTCACTGTTGGTGCACCAAATTTTTTGTCAATAACAACATTTCTGCCTTTTGGGCCTAATGTAACTTTTACAGCATTAGCAAGTTTATCAACGCCTTCTTTTAAGCCGCTTCTTGCATCAAAACCAAATTCAACAATTTTTGCTGACATTATTCCTCCATTTTTATTATTTAATTTCTAATTAGATGTAAAATTTTATTTAACGATTCCATAGATATCGCTTTCTCTCATAATCAAATATAGTTCACTATCGACTGTAACTTCAGTGCCACTGTATTTACCATAAAGTACTACATCCCCGACTTTTACGGTCATTGGAATGATTTTATTATCTTCAGTTTTTCCTGATCCGACGGAAATTACAGTGCCTTCTATCGGTTTTTCTTTTGCAGTATCAGGGAGAATGATTCCACCTTTAGTTTTTTCTTCTGCTTCTTTTGGTTTCACGATTACACGATCATGAAGTGGCTGGATTTTGAAACTTGACATACTATCTCCTATTTTATTTAATTAGCACTCTAATTTGATGAGTGCTAAAATATAAATAAAAATTATGTTCTGCAATATTTTTGGAGGAAATTTTTTGAATCGAATTTAGTCTTTATAAATTGTTCTGTTGAAAATATGGTCAATATTCTTCAAGGTGTTTTCATAATCGAATAAGTCTTCGATTTCATTTTCTTTCAAATATTTTCTTATCTCAGCAGAATTTAGCAGTTGTTGTTTTAGATTTAAGTCCTTATCAGCCCAAACCTTCATTGACTCTGTTTGCACTAATTTATAAGCGTCTTCACGTGAGATTCCCGATTCAACCAGTTTTAATAGTACTTTCTGAGAAAAGACCAATCCTCTTGTAATTTCAAGGTTTTTCAACATATTTTCAGGATAGACAACAAGATTTTTAATTAATTTCTTGGTTAATGAAAGAGCATAATTCAGAATAATGCAACTATCGGGAATAATTACTCTTTCCACTGATGAATGTGAAATATCTCTTTCATGCCATAAAGCTACATTTTCGAGTGCAGCTATTGCGTTGGCGCGTAATATCCTGGAAATACCTGTAATTCTCTCAGAAATAATCGGATTACGTTTATGTGGCATTGCTGAGGAACCTTTTTGCCCAGCAGAAAAATATTCTTCAGCTTCCAAAACCTCTGTCCGTTGCAAATGCCTGATTTCTATTGCAATTTTTTCCAATGAACTTCCAATAATCGCAAGTGTGGTTAAAAATTCAGCATGTCTATCACGTTGGATAACTTGAGTACTAACCGGTGCGGAATTTAACCCTAATTTTGAACAAACAAATTCTTCTACCTTTGGCGAGAGATGTTCGAATGTCCCGACTGCTCCCGAAACTTGTCCAACAGAAATTGTTTTAATAGCATTCTCTGTTCTTGTTATATTTCTTTTGCATTCTTCAAACCAATTAGAAAATTTTAAACCCATTGAAGTGATTTCTGCGTGAATTCCATGACTCCTGCCAACACAGAATGATTTACGATGCTCAATTGCTTTGCTTTTTAAAATTTCCTTCAGTTCAATTAAATCCTTCAAAATAATTTCTCCGGCAGCTTTCATTTGGAAAGAAAGGGTAGTATCCAAAACGTCCGATGAAGTCATTCCATAATGAATATGCCTCGAAGTTGGTCCGACATATTCAGCAACGTTTGTCAAAAAGGCAATTACGTCATGTTTGGTTTCTTCCTCAATTTCAAGGATTCTTTTAATATTAAATTTGGCTTTACTTTTAATAATCTCAAAATCTTCTCGTGGAATATCTCCCATCTCATATCTTGCTTCGCATGCAAGCAATTCAATTTTTAACCATGTTGAATATTTGAAATTATCCGAGAATAATGCTCCCATTTCAGGAAGTGTATATCTTTCAATCATTTGAATGCTCCAGTTTCATTTTTTTATTGATTTTTTTCCCATCACGAATTAATGTGAAAGTAACGTAATCGTTCGTCTTATAATCTTGCAAAAGCCCAATTAAAGTGTTCGAATTATCGACTTTTATACCATTAATTTCAATAACAATATCATAGACTTGAAAGCCCGCTTTTTCAGCAGGAGAATTACGAATAATTTCTTTAATTAAAACTCCGTAACTCCTTGTTAATTTGAAGTATTCAGCGATACTCTTATCAACATTTTGAATCCTTAAACCTGTCCAATAATCACGATCAAATTTTCCACTTTTCTTTAATTCTTCAATCACACTTTTGACTTTGTTAATTGGAATAGCAAAACCAATTCCAATGCTCCCACCTGAGCCATTAGCAGTATAAATTATAGTGTTCATTCCAATTACTTCACCGGCACTATTTACTAAAGGACCGCCGCTATTTCCTTGATTAATTGAAGCATCAGTTTGTATCATATTAAGGTAATATCTATTATCAACTGGGCTCAAATTCATTCCTGTAGCACTTATTACACCTACTGTAACAGTCGGTTTTTCAGAAATACTGAATAATCCAAAAGGATTTCCTACAGCAATAGCCCATTCACCAATAATAATATCATCTGAATCACCAAGATTAACATAAGGTAGATTCTGTCCATCAATTTTTAATA
>PFVB01000093.1 GCA_002790395.1 Ignavibacteriales bacterium CG_4_9_14_3_um_filter_34_10
ATTGTGCTTTTCAATTTTATGAACGTTTGCATTCAGCAAAATATTTTCTTTCATTGTATCTGCAATTGCATTTGCAAAACTCTGCATTCCGTTTATGAACGAAAACATCTTTGCATTTTGCTTTGATTGTTCAGCTCGCTGCTTCCTCTCTTTTGCTCCTTTTATCATTCCTTTAATCAATCCGCCATAAACTTCTTCAAGGCGATATAATTTTGGGAAAGCAGATTTCACACTTAATTTATTTGGATCTCCGGCAAACACACCGCTTACAAAAGGATCAATTGCATAATCAAGAAATTCCTGACCGAGCCTTCGGCGAACAAAATCAGACATACTCTGATAATAACCATCGTCAGATTTTCCAATAAATGGCTCAGCAAATAATCTTAATTTTGCTTTTGTTGAAAATAATTTTGTCTTAAGAAAAGCCGAAGGTGAGGTGGGCAAAACGTGCAATTCATTATTTCTTAAGATAAATCTTTTGTTTGAAGATTTACTTGCATAAACCATTTGATCATTAAAACCAATTTCATCAACAATCTGACGAATCAATGGCGTTGTTTCTAACCCGCTATTCGGGCCAAAATCAATTTGGAATCCATCTTTTTGAATTGTCTGCATCGAACCGCCGACATGATTTTCCTTTTCAAGAATTACAAAATCAAAATTATTTTTTTTCAGCCAGAATGCAGTTGTTAATCCTGAAATACCTGCGCCGAGTATAATTACTTTTTTGTTTTCCATATCGTACTTGTCACACTGTTCTTGAATAATGTGCAGTATCTTGCTGACGCTCAATAAAGCCATCAAAATTAATTGCAACATTTCGGATTAATAATCTTCCCATGTCTGAAACTGTAAGTTTTCTATTGCTGATCTTTACGAGACCATCATCAATCATTTCTTTAAGGTTTGCAATTCCCCACTTAAAATAATCTTCAAAATTAATTTGGAATTTCTTCTCAACACTATCAAAATCCAATTCGAAATCACACATAATTTTCATGATTACATATTTTCGCAGAATATCATCATCAGAGAGATAATATCCTTTTGATACCGGTGGAATATTATTGTTCAGTGATTCAAAATATTCTTTTTCTGTTTTCAAATTCTGCGCATAGATTCTCCCAAACTGACCTATACTTGTTATTCCAAATGCATAGAGATCAGCCCCGGCATTCGTGCTGTAACCTTGAAAATTTCTGTACAATTTTTTTTCATTATATGCTTTTGTTAGTTCATTATCAGGTTTTGCAAAATGATCCATGCCGATAAAAACGTAACCTGCATTTGTTAATTTTGCAACAGACATTTTTAATATTTGCAATTTCTCTTCTGGAGTCGGCAGATCTTCCGGTTTAATAAGAGCCATATGTTTTTTCATCCATGGAACGTGAGCGTAATTGAATAACGCAATCCTGTCGGGTGATATATCAATTATTCGGTCAACAGAATCTTCAAAAGTTTCAACTGATTGAAAAGGAAGCCCGTAAATCAAATCAAGATTAATGCTGTGAAAATTTAATTCACGCACCCAATCAACTACTTGACGCGTAATATTTTCGGGCTGAATTCTATTTACAGCTTTTTGAGTTCTGTCATTAAAATCCTGAACACCCATACTGACCCGATTAAAGCCACTTTCTTTCAATGCAACAAGATGTTCTCTTGTAAGTTCGCGTGGATCTATTTCACAACCATTTTCCGAATCGTTTTTAAAATCAAATTTCGAATGAATGTAATTACTTAGTTCTCTAATTTCATCAGGAGATAAATGTGTTGGAGTTCCTCCACCCCAATGAAGCTGAGAAACTTTTCGGGCTGGATTTATTAGCGGTTTGATTAAATCGATTTCCTTTTTTACATAATTCAAATACGTTTTAATTCGATCTCTGTTTCTTGATATTATCATGTTACAGCCGCAGAAGTAACACAGCGTGTCACAAAAGGGAAGATGAAAATAGAGAGACAAATCCGGTTGATTAATTCCGGAATTGGTTCTGAGAATTTCATCTACATAATTTTTATGAGTAAAGTTTTCATTAAACTGAGGCGCAGTTGGATAACTAGTGTATCTTGGTCCCGGACGGTCATATTTTTTGATCAGATCTAAATTAATATTCATTGTTATTACCTTTTATTACAGCAGAACTGCATGTTAAACTCCCCAACATTTCTGCAAAATCTTCTAGTTAATTTTATAATTATTATTTATTCACCAGTGCTTTTTTGAATTTTTTTGATGAAATACTTTACTTTCTTTCTTCACAATATTTACCAGGTACTTGGCATTCTCGGGATTACTGTTTGGCAAAATTCCATGACCAAGATTAAAAATATGTCCGCTTCCCTTTCCATAAGAATGCAGCACTTCAATAGCTTTTTGCTTAATAACTTTTTTACTTGACAAAAGCACTGTCGGATCAAGATTACCCTGCAAAGCTACTTTATCACCAATCAAATCTTTTACTTTGCCCAAATCCATTGTCCAGTCAACCCCCAAAACATCCGCTCCGCATTTTGAAATTTTCTTCAATTTATAATGGACTCCCTTTGCAAAAAATATCACAGGCTCATTTTTCTTAGTTATGTTAGCAATTACTTTTTCAACATACTGCAAAGAAAATTCAAGAAACTCAGCCGGGGCTAAGATTCCTCCCCAAGTATCAAAAATCTGTACAGCATCAACACCTGCATCAATTTGTGCACTGAGATAATCTGAAACGGCAACTGCAATTTTATCCAATATTTTATGGGCTAATTTCGGATTTGAATAAATCAACTTTTTTACTACATCATAATTTTTTGAGCCCCTGCCTTCAACCATGTAAGTTAATAATGTCCATGGCGAGCCGCTAAATCCAATTAATGGAACCCGATTGTTCAATTCCTGCTTGGTAAGTTTGATTGCATCAAGAACAAATTTCAAATCCCGATTTACTTTTACTTTCTTCAAAGAATTTGCACTTTGATAATCCCGAATTGGGTTATGTAAAATCGGTCCTTCTTTTTCACGCATTTCAAGAGTCATTCCCATCGCTTCGGGAATAACTAAAATATCCGAAAAAATAATTGCAGCATCGACTCCAATAATATCTACGGGCTGAATTGTAACTTTGGCTGCAAGTTCAGGAGTTTTGCACATTGTCAGGAAATCTGCTTTTTCTCTGACGGCACGATATTCAGGCAAGAATCTTCCGGCCTGCCGCATCATCCAAATTGGAGTTCTTTCAGTTTTCTCTTTCCTGCATGCTCGCAAAAACAAATCATTCTTTAATTTCAATGTCACTCTATTTCTTCTTTTTCTGAAAAATAATTTATCACTTCATCAACAATCCCTTTAACAGTATAAACTGAGGGAACAATATGAACTTTCAATCCGAGTTTTTCTATTTCATTCTTAGTTGTATTTCCAATAACGGCAATCACTGAATCACCGAAATACTGTTTTAGATTTTCAATTTTCAATAAACTGATTAGATTTTTGAAAGTTGAAGGGCTCGTAAATATAAAAACATTTGGGCGCCGGACTTTCAAAATCTCTACTTGCTCTTTCACATCTTCGTAGGACGGAGTTTCAATATTATAAATCGGCACAACTGTAACTGATGCACCAAGTTTTTCTAATCCTTCCTTCAAATCAGTTCTTGCAATTGATGAGGAAGGGATAAAAATATTTTTCCCATCCAAAACATAATGGCTGAGTTCCTCAATGATACCGCGGGTACTGAATTCATTGGGAATAATATCCGCAGGCATAGAATACTCTGTACATGCACTATAAGTTTTTTCACCCACAGCAGTAACGCGTATAGATGATAAATCAAGTTCAATATTTTTTTCTATGATTCTTGCATTAAATTTTTCAACCGCATTTGCCGAGGTAAAAATCAAATAATCAAACTTCTTGAATTTTTTAATTTGACTGTCAAATAGCGAAAAATCATCCATGGAAATCACTTTAATAGTCGGGAATGCAAGAACTTCAGCGCCTTCATCCTGAAGAGTTTTGATTTCTACTGGTGATTGATCAAATCCTCGAGTTAATAAAACAAATTGATCCTTTAGTGACATGACTTTTTTAGATATCCCCTTTTGTTATTGATAAATTTCATCTAATATTTTTTTGGCACCGGCTTTTAACAGAGAGCTTGCCAGAGAAGTACCAAGTTTTACTGCATCGGCACTTCTACCTTTTACTTTTCCGTCAAACATTATCGAACCATCAACAGAGCCAACCACACCTCGCAAATACATTCCATTGGATTTTATTTCAGCAAGAGCACCAATCGGAACCTGGCAGCCACCTTCAAGTTTTTTCAAAAATGCACGTTCGGCAGAAATCTCCAAATAAGTTTTTTGATTATGAATAAGTTTAACAACTTCCTCTGCAATTTTATTTGAAGAATTAATTTCAATACCCAATGCTCCCTGACCGACAGCAGGGAGAATAATATCGACAGGAATAATCGAAGAGATATACTTTGACAACTTCAACCTTTCAACTCCTGCTCTTGCAAGTATAATAGCATCCCAATCGGATGATAAAAACTTTTGAATTCTTGTCGGAACATTCCCACGTAACTCTACAATTTTCATATCCGGACGGTAATGCAGCAATTGTGACCTTCTTCGCAGCGAACCTGTTGCAACGACTGCACCCTCTTTCAGATTATCAAGAGTAATATTTTTTTTCCGTGCAATTATTACATCCTCAATATTATGACGTTTTGAGACAGCTGCTAATTTCAGTCCATCTGGAATTTCTGTCTGTAAATCTTTCAGGCTATGAACAGCAAGATCAATCTCATTGTTAAGCAATGCATTCTCAAGTTCTTTAGTAAACAAACCTTTGTCGCCAATTTTTGAAAGAGCGACGTTTAAAATTTTATCACCTTTTGTCTTTACAAGTTTCAGTTCAACAGAAATATTTTTATCGGCTTTTTCGAGTCCGCGCTTTACAAAATTTGCCTGCCATAAAGCAAGTTCACTTGTTCTTGTGCCGATTATGATTTTTTGTTTCAATTGGTTTATCTCACTTGATTAATAATTTCTTATCCAAATTTAATTATGTTGCATAGAAGTTAAAATATTACTTGGTTTCCTTTTCATGTGATTCAGAATTCAAATCAAAAAGTTCTTTAACTAAAACTGACATAGATGCAACTTCATTCGGGTCAGTTCCTTTTTCTGCTATTTGACGAAGTCTCATAGTTGGATTATGCAGAAGCCTGCCTAATAATCTATGCGTCATATCCTCAACTTTCTCAAATCCATCGGAAGACAGCTTGTATTTTATTTTTTCAAGCTCGTCATTTCCAATCTCTTCAAAAAATTCGCGGATTGCTTTAATAGTAGGAACAATATCGAGAGTATTATACCAACTGAAGAAAGAAATCATTTCACTAAGTATAATTTTTTCAACCTTTGGAATTTCGCTCTGGCGTTTCTGCAAATTCTGATTAACGATAATATTCAATGAATCGATGTCATGATAAAAAACATTATCTAACTGGCTTGCTTTAGAATTTATATCTCTTGGAAGGGCGATATCCATTAAACAAATCGGTTGTCCCTTTCTTTTTTTCATATTTAATTTTATGTCATCATATTCAAGAATAAAACCTTCTGCGCTTGTTGCAGAAAAAACAATATCGAATTCATTCAATTTGTCTTTCAATTTGTCAAATTCAATAACGTTGGCATTAAGTTTTTTTGCAAGTTTTTCTGCTCTGTCAAACGTTCTGTTTGCGATGCTGAGTCGTTGAATCCCTTTGTCGCGTAAATGGGTTGCTGCAAGTTCACCTGTTTCGCCTGCACCAATGACAAGTGCTGATTTATTTTCTAACGATGAAAATATTTTTCCCACAACCTGAACAGCAGCGAAACTAATAGTTACAGCACCTTCACCAATCAGCGTTTCCCTGATTGATAATTTCCCCACTTTTATTGAAGTGTCAAAAATCCTTTTTGTTACAGAGTCAGTAAATTCCAGGTCTTCCGATAATTGGAAAGCATCTTTTGTTTGACCCAAAATCTGACTGTCACCAATAATTAAAGAGTCAATACCTGAAGCAACTTTGAAAATATGTTTAACAGCACTGCATGAAAAATATTTTACAAAATTTTCAGGTTTAAGATTTTCAACATGTTTAAAATCAAGAAGTGTTTTCAGTACAGGTTGAAAATCGAACTTGCCATCTTTAGGAAATCCGAATATTTCTGTTCGGTTGCATGTAGAAAGCACGAAACCGGAAGAAAAAATATTTTCTTTCAATCTGAGAATCAGTTCCGATGATTCTTCCTTTGATAAATGAAGGGCTTCCCTCACTTCTATTGAAGCTGTTTTATGAGTTAAAGAAATTCCAATAAAATTCATTACATATTACCTTTCAATACCTCTTGACCATAATCAATAGAACGAATGAAAACTTGGTAAAATGACATTTGCAAGAAACATGGAAAGAATTGTAAGTGCATACCCAATCAGGAAAAATTTAATAACTTTTTTCCCGTACCAATTTCCTACTAATTTTGTAAGAATTCCTGTACCAAAAATCAGCCAGACAATTGTGGTTGAAATTAGTTTTGGATCCAGATAGGTAAAATCACTAAACGCCTGTGGAAGCCATATAATTCCGATGGATATTGCAAAAGTAAGAAGTAAAAATCCAATAATCACTGAATAGAAACTTAACTTTTCCAGTAATTCAAGACTTGGTAATTGCACAAATATCTTCCCGAATTTATTTCGTTTAATCTGCTTGTACATAATTGTAAAAAGAATTCCATACACTGCAGAGACCGTAAATCCGGCATAGCCAAGTAAGGCGCTAATTACATGAAGTCCTAAAAGATTATTTCTTAATACTTCTTTCACTTCATAATTATCAAGAATAAAAATTGTCGAAAGTACTTGAAAGAAAACTGAAATACCAATTACAAATACTCCTGTTTTATGAACTTCAGAAATTAATTCAAGCAAGAAAAATGAAAATCCGATTGCAAAAGCGAGTATGGAAAAAATTTCAAACTTGCTTGTTATAGGCGGGTGTTGAAATTCTAATGTTCGCAAAGCAAGTCAGAATAAATGCGTTGAAATGGAAGCAAATAAAGCAATCCTTTTCGAACGATTAAAAAATTTTAATTCCTTCGTAAAATCTAAAAAATACACGGCAAACGTTACAAAGTATAAAAACGGTAGCAATATATTTAATGAATGTATTTGCGTTAACATAAATATTCTTCAATCTTGGCTGTAAACTTATGCAAATATGAATAAAAAAAAAGGTTTTTTTTCAAAAAAGCATAAAAAAAACCCGCCTTATTCAGACGGGTTTTTAATTCTGTCAGATAACAAACCGAATTATTTTACTAGCATCATCTTCTTTGAAATTACATTTTTTCCTGCAGTTAATGTATAAACATACATTCCTGAAGTCAATTTTGAAGCATCAAAGGAAACTTCATAATTTCCAGCACCTTTAACTTCATTTAACAAAGAAGCAACTTCCTGTCCTAACATATCAAAAATTCTCAAAGTAACTAAACCTGATTCAGGAACGCTGAATGCGATTGTAGTACTTGGGTTGAATGGGTTAGGATAATTCTGCTGCAATGCATAATTTACTGGCAATTCGTTATTAAGTTCTTTAACTCCGGTTGTAAACTCAATGTCTCCACCTGTACCGAATTTATCATCAACAATTCCATTCCACAAGTAAGATGGCATGTGAATAAAGTGATCAGCCCCTACTCCGGCTTCATTATCATTAGCACCGCCGTTTGAAGGTAGTCCCCAATTTGCGCCATATTTGTATTGAACAGTCAATGGAGAATAAATCGGAAAAGTTAAAGAAATAGTCCATTTTCCATCACTTGCAGTAACGTCACCCTGAGTTCCGTCATCTTTCAAGAAATGAACTAAGTCAATATCACTGTCAGGCCAACCGCCCCCAGGCCAATTGAGCGGAGGAACAGCACCGGCGATAAATACATTCTCAATTGCTGTGAATGCAGCTCCAGTTAAATTATTAATTGCTCCGTTCATATCGCATACGAATGTAACAACAGCATCCTGATTAAGAATATTATCAAGAGTTAAATCATTGTAAGTTCTTGAAACAACAGCAGCTAAACTGGAAATATCATCAGCAGTGAAAGTGTATTGTTTATCTCTGCCGCCTTCCCAGTTTGTTCCGCCTGTTCCATAATCATAAGCAAATTTATATGCAAGAAGATCGCCTTCAAGAGCTTCAATAACTTTTGTTAATTCATACGTATTTGGATCTGATAAAGATGGAGTCAGAACATCTGTAGATGCCCAGCCATTAAAATTACCTCGTGCTGATAATACATCAGTAGAAGGGTTGAAACGTCCGGAGACAATTTCATATTCCATATTACACAAGAAAGTAACATTAACCTGAGCTTTTGCAGCACCATCATCATTATCAAAGAATGCTTTATAAGTACTGTTTTCGGAAGGAACAGTATATTCACGGTTTGGAACAGTTTCCCATCCATCACCATTTTTAACAAATTTGAAAGCAATTGATGAGCCCGAATTAAATCCATCGATTGTTGCAGAATATTTTCCGTCACCATCAGGATCTGTCAATGAATTTGCGCCTGAATTCCATCCGTTAAAATCACCGGCAACGGTTACTGTCCCGGTTGCAGCATCAAAGTTTCCTTTTGATATCTGAACAGTCATATCGCAA
>PFVB01000148.1:0-183 GCA_002790395.1 Ignavibacteriales bacterium CG_4_9_14_3_um_filter_34_10
AAAGAAGAGGTAAGGATGGGCATTGCAAAAATAGATGAAGAAAAATGTTTGCCTTATAATGGAATTATTTGTCGGGCTTGTTTTGAGAATTGCCCAATTTTTAGAGAAGCAATAATTCTAGAAGATGAATTCCTTCCAAAAGTTGTAGCTGAAAAATGTATTGGCTGTGGTATTTGCGAAAAT
>PFVB01000148.1:208-22136 GCA_002790395.1 Ignavibacteriales bacterium CG_4_9_14_3_um_filter_34_10
TTATTGTTTATAGTAAAGAAGCAATTGCGGTTTAAATGATCCAGGTAAAAAGAAATAAATTTTATAATAAATTAAATACTTATAGAAAAGCTGTTCAGTTATTTTCTTTAGCTTTTCTTGTTGCGGTACCGATTCTCGTGGTAAACGGAATTTATTCCATTATCGGTACACTATACTCAATTACAATCTTTGGTGTTGATATTGTCGATCCCGCAATGGCTTTACAAACGACAATTTTAACAAAAAAGTTAATCGAAACACTTATTATTGGTATAATAATTCCTGTGCTACTTGCAGTAATATTTGGAAAAGTTTTTTGTAGTTGGATGTGTCCGTTCAACACTTTATCGGAATACTGGCAATCCATTGCAAAAAAAATATTTCCCAAAAGAGCCAAAAAGGTAAAACTTCAGGCATTAGAAGTAAATCCAAAGCCAATTTTATACTGGGGAATTTTAGTATTACTTTTTATTCTTACTGTATTATTAGATTTTCCTATAATTACTTTTTTATCTGCACCTGGAATAATTTCAGCAGAGATTTCCCATTATATAATGGGAATGGGTTTAGGTTTAGAAATATTCGTTGTTCTCGCAATAATTTTAATTGAGGGATTTCTATTCAAGCGATATTGGTGTAAGTATGTTTGTCCGGTTGGTGGAGTCCTTTCATTATTCCGAACCCCCTTTACTCTAAGAATAAATCATAATGAAGGTTCTTGTTCTTGTGCTGCTAATGCTGAACCTTGCAGTAAAAGCTGTCCTCTTGATTTATCGCCTAAAAGAGATAACCTTTATCCTTACTGTTACAATTGTGGATTATGTATTAAGACATGTGAGAAGACAGGATTTAGTGCTTTAAGTTTTGGATTTGGTAAGAAAGAAATAAAAAAGTTCGAATCTCAGAAAGTTTTAATAAATAAAGATTGATTCTTAAAAAAAGGAATAACAAATGTTTGCAAATTTTGGAATGACTGAAATACTAATAATACTTTTTGTACTTCTAATTCTGTTTGGTGGAAAGAAAATTCCTGAACTCGCAAAAGGGTTCGGAAAAGGAATCCGTCAATTTAAAAGTGAATTAAAAGATGTTTAGGAAGAAATAGATATAAGAGAAGACATTAAAAAAATAACTGATTAAGAAATAAAATACTTGTTCTCCGAGCTTTTCTCTGATTAATCGAAATTGATTTATTAGAAATAAGCCGAAGGGTTTGATAAGAAATTATCGAACCTCCCGATTCCCGCCAAATACGGGATGAATTGGAAAGGAGATTTAATGAGTTTTACTGCTTTGTGTAGTAAAACCAAAATTAACCTCATCTTTCCGATGAGGTTTTTTATTGAGATTATTATGAAAAAAAATCTGAACTATAATGAATTTATATCAACTGCACTATTTGGTGCATTGTGGGGTATAATTGAAATTTCGTTAGGAACAATTTTACACGCTACAAAAATTCCATTCAGGGGAACTGCATTAACAATTATTGCAGTTGTGCTAATTACTATTTCACGATCATTTATAAATTATAAAGGTTCTATAATTGCAATCAGTTCTGTTGTTGCCTCTATTAAACTTATAACTCTGCCTGGCTTTAACATTACTCCTTTTATTGCAATTATGATGGAAGGTTTTATTGGTGAAATTATTTTTTCAACCCTTTCTTACAACTTTATTTCATCTCTACTTGCCGGCTTATCAATCATGATTTATACACTTCTTCATAGTTTAATTATGCAGGGAATATTTTTCGGATTAGGCATTTATAATGTTTATCTGGGAATAATGAACAGCATTGGCAAGGCAATTAATTATGATGGAGAAATATCTTTAATATTAATTCCGGTCATAGTTTTTCTATATATTTTAATCGGTGCCGGTGCAGGATGGTTTGGTTATGCAACGGCAAATAGAACAAAAGAAATTTTACAGGAAAGTATTTTATGAATAATAAATATTTAGTAACCATAATTTTCATTGCCGCGCTTTTTATTCCACTCGATTTTTCATTTTATTTCTTCCCGACGGCAATTTTGTATTTGATATTCTTAGATATTCATCTTTTCCATTTCTTAAGAGGGATATCGTTTCTTCTCTTTATCCTAATTCTACTTATAGTCCAACCAATGATTATCGGTGAAAAGGATTTTCTTTTGATGGGAATCAAATTTTCAACAGCCGGATTTTATAACGGATTGTTAATGATTTTTAGAGCGGTGGTTATGATTCCTGCAATTAATTATTTATCAAAAACTGCAAATAGAAAAAAACTTCAAAGTTTATTTACAAAACTAGGAATAGAAAATTATGATGAAATACTTGATCATTCACAAATATTGTTCCCTCTGTTAAAAGTAAAAACCAGGGAATTTTTTACAACAGTAGAACGCAAAAAAATTTTTAATCCTATTGAATTAACAGCACAGCTGTTAGCTTTTTTAATTAAAGCCGCTCATTCGTATAATCCTAAAACTAAAAAGGAAACCGTTTTATGAAAATCACAATTACAATAATAATTTTTATATCATCACTAATATTTGCACAGCAGAAAGATACTTTAATACAATATAATCTTGGTGAGATTGAAGTAATAGGTAAAAAAGAAAATAGCTTAAATTCGATTTCAATTTCTCAAAAAGATTTTCAAATGCTAAATGCTTTTTCAGTTTCCGATGCATTACAATTCAGCCCTGGTATTTACATTTCCATATCAGCCAGGAACGAATCGCAAATATCACTTCGCGGATTCGATCAACGCCAAATTTCTATAATGATTGACGGTGCTCCAGTTTATATTCCTTATGATGGAAGTTTTGACCTCTATGCTTTTCAGTTATCAGGATATAATAAAATTGAGGTGTCAAAAAACACTCCTTCAATTCTTTATGGACCTAATTCAATGGGCGGGTCTATCAATCTTATCTCGGATGAGTCAGTTAAACCTTTTTCTGCAAGATTAAATTATGAAATGGGAAGTAGTCAAAATTTGGGTGTGGGATTAAATGGTTTGTTTTCTGCATTTTATTGGAATGCAGGGTTTGGATATTTAAAATCAGACGGATTTCAATTGCCAGAAAGTTTTGTAACAACAAAAAATGAAGATGGCGGTAAAAGAAATAACAGCAATTACGAATCCAAAACTGGAACGATTAAATTTGGGACAAAAATTGCGGATAATTTTAATGCAGCATTTTCGTTTAATTTTGTTGATAATCAGAAAGGCGTGCCTATTGATATTTATACTCCAAGACCTCGCTATTGGAAATTTACAGAATGGAATAAATCTCTTTCTAATTTAATGTTTAACTCCGCTATTTCTTCTGCAATTACTATTAAAGGCAATATTTTTTACGAAAAATTCAAGAATGTTCTTGATTCTTATGATGATAACACTTATTCAACTCAAACAAGAAAATATGCTTTTCATTCAACATATGACGATTATTCTTACGGAATGAATTTATCTTCATTTATTTCTACTTCAATCCTCCCTTTAACTAAAATGATTTTTTTATACAAAAGGGATACACATACAGAGCAAGGTAATTACAATAATCCATTTCAAAAATATGAAGCTGAGATTCTAACCGCCGGAGTTGAAGAAGAATTTTTCACAACCACACAACTGAAGAATGTTATTGGAATAAGTTATGACAGAATGAATCCTCTATATGCAAATGGTTCACCATTGCGTTCGGCTAATTCATCTGTTAACGGCAATGTTGGGCTCTATTATAAATTAAATGATAATTTGAATTTTCACCTTAATGCTTCAAGAAAAACAAGATTCCCGACTTTGAAAGAATTTTATTCTGAATTGCTTGGCAGTTATATCGCCAATCCCAATCTTTCACCGGAAGTAAGTTATATTTTTGATTTGGGCACTGCTGTAAGATTTTCAAATGTTACTTTATTTGTTTCTCTCTTTTATAGTGATATTAAAGATTTAATTCAAAGGGTTGTGCTTCCTGATAATATGCTGCAATATCAAAATGTTAACAAAGCAAATTATAAAGGTATTGAATTTGAAACAAAATATTCTTTCTCATTTATAAATGCAACTTTTAATTATACATTTTTGTCATCAAAGAATATTACCGAAAATAAAGAGCTGCCTAATCGCCCCGTCCACGTTGTAAATTTATTGTTAAATCAAAACTATGCTTTGGGATTTAGTTGGAATTTGGAGTCAACTTTTATTGGAGAACAATATTCGTTTGATTCTTATTCTGGGGAATTGAAAAGGTTACCTGATTATTTATTATTAAATTTTAAAGTTTCTTACAATTTCTTTTTAAATTATTCCATTTATTTTAGAGTCAATAACATAACAGATAAATTATATGAAACGTCTTATGGATTCCCACAGCCAGGAAGAGAATTCTTTGTCGGAATTTCTGCAAAGTGGTAAGCGATTTTTGATAATTACTGGCGAAGTTAATAGTGGTAAAACTTCAACTGTTGAACAAATAATTTCATTACTTCATTCTGCTGATAAAAAAATTGGAGGAGTTTTCTCAAAAGGCACATTCATTGGTAGTGAAAAAACAGGCTTTAATGTAATTGATGTCAAGTCTTACTGTACCAAGCAGCTTGCATCAATTTACTTTGATAAGAATTTTACAATAAGCCAGGGGAGATACTATTTTGATCCTGAAGTTTTTAAGGAATTCAACAATAGGCTTATCCAACCAAGTGAATCAGATATTATTGTGATTGATGAAATAGGCTATTTGGAGCTTTATGAGAAAGGCTTTTTCCCCTCAATTGAATATTTAATTAATAAATCAACTAATAAAATAATTTTTACTGTCAGAAAAAATTTGTTAGAAAAAACAATGAATAAATTCCATCTGGCTGATAACCAGGTGCAGCTTTTGAAAATAATTTGAAGATATTGCTAATTGGACTTATTTAATGATTACAGCCTGTTTATAAGATTCTTGAGGGGCAGAAATGCACCTCTTTTTTTTAATCGGATAAATCGATTGAAGGAAAAGTAACTTTGAAAATTGTACCTTTAGGTTTGTTATTTAGAATCTCAACTTTACCCGAAGCTTCATCAACAATTGATTTTGAAAAACAATTAACATATAAAAATGTCGTTTAATTTTTCTATACACTTTTGTCCTAAATTTTCTCTTGCTTTTGGGGGTGCATTACAGAAGTAACATTTTTTTTTAATTAAATAGAACGAGTAATTTAATTTAAACATAAGCAGTTGGATTCAAATGCTCAACTTCAAACAAATCTTTAACAGCTAGCATAGACACACCAATTGCACCAGCTTTAAATCCCAATGAAGAAATCTCAAATTGGACATTTTTATTTATATGTGTTAACGATTGTTTCATTGCAGTGCTAATTATTGAGTCCATCAAATATGGATTAGCAACAGTAATACCCCCACCTAAAATAATTTTTTCAGGGTTAAATATATTTATCAGGTATCCTATCCCTTGACCTAAATACTTACCTGTTCTCTCTAAAAGTTCAATAGAAAACTGATCCCCTCTATTCGCTGCTTCAAGAATATCTCTTGCATCTAAATTATTGACATCAAATTTTTCTTCATCCAATAAAATTGTTTTATCACCTTTTAGTATTTTTTCTTTTGCAATTCTAATTAGGGCTTTACCCGAAGCAACCGTTTCTAAACAACCAAGCTTACCACAATAACATAATTCCCCATTTGGTACTACCTGTAAGTGCCCAAACTCACCTGTGAATCCATCATTGCCATAGTAAATTTTCCCGTCTATAATTATTCCGAGACCAACTCCCCAACCTAGATTCAAACAAAGGACATTTTGACAACCTTTTGCTTTTCCCATCCATAGTTCACCAATCGCCATCGCCTTTGCATCATGCTCAAGATGAATAGGTTTGTTAAACTTCTTACTAAACACATCACTGGTAGACTGATTACCAAAGTTCAAATAGGTTAGACTGAAACCATCTCTTCCACGAACAATACCGGGAATTGCTACTCCTATACCTAACAAACGAGTCCATGGAACTTTAGCTGACCTTACCATCGATTTAACTTCTAAATATAAATTATTTAAATGTGCCAGGGGGTCTTCAAACGAAAAAGTCGGCTGTCTTTTCTCACCGATAATATTCTGTTCTAAATCCAGAAGAATAAAATTTGTAAACAGTCGTCCTATATCAATCCCAACAATAAAACCTGCATCCTTGTTTAATTTATAAAACTGCGGTGGTCTTCCTGCCTGAATGATTTCTCTTTCTTTTAATTGAACTACAAGATTCTCCTTTTTTAATTGATTAACCATTTTTGTCAAGACGGGTAGGGTTATACCAGTATGATTTTTCAATTGTGCAAAAGAAAGTGATTTATTATCAAGCAACGCTTTTAAAATCAGGTTTTTTCTAATTTGATTTTTTCTTCGAACTTTTCCCATAGATTAAAAACTTAAATTATAATAATATTTTTCTAAATAATTTTTTACTTGTTCGATATCAGCTTTACTAGTCAGATCCGGCACGTGTTCGGCTAACGGATAAACAGAAACAGAATCCTGTATTTTGTTAGCAAGAATTTTTACTGCTTCCGGAAGTTCTTTTTCATCTCTTATCAAATGAGGTTTTAATTTTTCTAATATCGGAAAAATCAAATCATATTCTAGCGAAAAGATGTTCATGCTTACACCAACATAACCATCTTTAGTTTGAATTTGTTGTATAAGTTCCGATGAAGGTTTTTCTATAATATCTATTAAAAAACCTTTTTCATTTTTTACTGTAACAGCAAACTTTTCAATTCTGGATGGTTCAAACTCTAAAGCGGCTCTATCGTAATCTATTAGTGCCCCCTTGTACTTTGAATCCAGCATTAACCTTAAAGCTTTTTGAGAATAAAGATTATCACTATTGCAGACTGTAAATCTTTGTGCTTTCCATTCATTTTTAGCTTTCAATCCCCAAAGGAGAGCATCACCTGTTCCGTAAGGTTTACTTCTTTCTTTTGGTATTGGTTGGATTGCATAGGATATTCTCAATCCATTGAATTCATTATTACTATCCTTTAAACCATAGTAATCTCTTATAGAACTATCTTTTTCTCCCACAACGATAACAACATCAGAATATCCCGATTCTCTTGCATTATATAATAAATAATCTAAGAACGGTCTATAATCCTTTCCGACCCCAATCATAGATTTTGATTTGGTGTCAGCATCTTCAATCAGATGCGAATCGACATTACTTTTTTTTTCTAAGGGCTTTTTCATCCTTGAAGAGATACCACCGGCAAGAATAACTAATTTTCCGCTGTTCATTTTACAAGTTCCTCAACTTCCTCACGTGAACCTGTATCAGGAACAATAATAAATGCTTCTCCTCCTGCTTCTTCAATTGCTTGTCGAACATTATCAGCATTCTCGGGAGCATATGCAAACATACATCCACCGCCTCCTGAACCATTAACCTTAGCTCCGTAGGCACCTGCAGCTAAAGCCGCCTCAATCATTCCATCAATTTTAGGAGTAGAAATTTTTAGAATATCCCTTAATACAGAATGATGTTCTGTTAATAACATTCCAATTACTTTATGATCAGGATTTCTTTTGGATAATTCATTTCTAGCTATGACTGTGATATCTCTGTTTTTAATAGTACCTTCTAAAATTTTAAATTGAACTTCATTTAATAGTTTACTGTATTTCTTCAACTCACTAATTTTTATTGTTTGTAATGAAAAATCTGAGTTATAGTTCTTCAAAATTTTATCAACATTTAAAATCTGATCTTTTACGTGGCTTAGAATATATTTAGTGTCTTTAGGTTGATGTGAATTTCCTAATACAAAAGTCTTTAAACTATTATTCATCCTGGTTACTTTTATAGAGGGATAGAAATCAAGCGCTATAATACCTCCAATGGAAGTAGAATATTGATCCATCATTCCACCAGGTTCGGAGAATTCCAGAACTTCGGCTTCGTAGGCATATTTTGCTAATTCATCAGCAGGTAGTTGCAATGCTTGATCACTCATCCTGGCAAGAAAATTTATCCAGGTAACAATTAACGCTGAAGAACTTGATGTTCCTGCATTAATTGGAATCTTACCATCAACAATGCAGTCAAATCCGCTTGAAAAAGTAAATCCATATTTTAAGATAACTTTTACTGAACTTTTAAAATAATCTCTTTCTTTTGAATAAATTATTGGTTCTTTTAGAGAAAACGTTTCTTCTTCATTGATATTTGGTAATTGAATATTTATCAAATCATCTTTTCTTCGAGAGCCCTCAATAGAAATGCGTAATGAAATTGCACAAGCTACTATTGGGAGTTGTAAATAGTCCTGATGTTCCCCGAACAAGCAAACTCTGCCCGGTGTAGATATTTTTATTTCGTTTAAATGTTTTCCCATAATTATTCCATATAAATTAATTTGTGTATGCTCTTAGTAAACCACCAATGAAATAGATTAACATACCGGTTACTGCAACAACTGAAGCTGCACTTGATCCAGTGCTACCCATAAATACTCCTATAAGGAATAATATTAACCCTAAAAAGAAAAGCGAAAGACTTAGTTTTCCATTCAATGTTTTTGGGATAATATTAAAAACATCTTTGTTCTGTATTTCCTCATCACTTATTGTTCTTGCTCTCCATATTGCTTCTATCTTTTCATTTGATTCTTCTTTGGTGAACAAGCTTATTATAGGAGTAATTAGTAGCGCTGTACCAGCGGTAATGAATGTGGTAACATTAAAGTTCAAATCATAAATAAATTGTCCAATTATACCTGAGATTGCTCCTGCAATATACCCGGCAACTGCACCCTGCCAGTTAATTCTTTTCCAGAGTAATCCGTAAACAACAGCAATAACAAAAAGCGGCATATCCATAATTGCAATAATTGTCAGATATGCGTTTACTGCCCCGCCGAGAATCGGAACCCAATAAGCAAACAGAATCATTCCGACACCTGTAACAAGCGTAATTATTCTAGCAATCTTTAACACATCTTTATCGGTAGCTTTTCTGTTGATTACATTTTCATAAATGTCACTCGCAAATATTGTTGCAACTCCATTTAAGTTTCCGGAGATCGTGGATAATTGTGATGATAACAATCCCATTACAACTAGTCCTAAGACTAAATTAGGGATCAGAGTTGTAATTAAAAGCGGAACAGCTGAATCAGCATTTGCTAAATCAGGAAAAATAATTCGTGCAGCTAATCCCGGAACAACCCATAACAATGCAAACGGGGTAGTGATTATCCCGGCTAAAACTAAACCTTTAGCAACGCTTCGGGTATTTTCTGCTCCAAAGGCACGTTGTAACAATCCTTGATCAACACATGCCCACTCAATTCCTAAAAGAAAAATCGCTATAATAAATTTCCAATCGTATGTCCCTGTATTTTTAACTAGCGTAAGTGCGCCTTCAGGCAGTTTTTCTGTTAAGCCCGGCCACCACCCAACTGCACTCATCACTATTGGAAGCAATATAAGAGCCCCACCTAACATTAAGATAAATTGAATTACATCAGTGAATGCCACGGACCACATTCCTCCAAGAATTGTATAGATAATAACAACCACTGAGAAAATGAGAACCCAAGCAGTAAAAGACGTTAGACCCGAAATAGTTTGAGCAGCTATAACTGCAGTATAAAGAACTACGCCTAACCAAAAAGTCAATCGTAAAATCCAAAGGAATGCAACAAATGTCCTAACACCTTTACTATATCTTTTTTCCAGGAATTCAGGAATTGTTCGAATTCTCAATCTTCTAAATATCGGGATAACAAATAATCCAGAAATAACCATAGCCATATTACCTGTCCAGGTTTGCCATATAATAGGGATACCCTCCTTGTATGCTATTCCGGCTTGTCCAACAAAACTATATAGATTAACATTAGTCGCAGCAAGCACTGCGGCAAGAATAAACGGAGTAAGCCGTCTTCCGGCAAGGTAAAAATCATCTGAGCTGCCTACCCATTTGTAGAAGATTGACCCCACATAGAACATAGCAGCCAGAAATACAAAAATTATTACATAATCAATTGTTATCATTTTTTTATCCAATAATATTTAAGAAGATTAATGATTATTTAATTTATGCTCTGCTCTTCTTTTCTGAACAAGTTTTTTAAATTCTCTTGCCGGAACAAGAATCCAGATAATCAGGATTATGAATCCTACAAGCCAGATGCTCCACGTAATCCAATCAAAATACATTTTATTTTCTCCTATTGAATAGTATAGCTGTTAATTTTCAATTCAACTTTTTTAATTTCTGATGAATATGGTTTTGTAGGTAATAGTTCTGTATCAATATTTAATTTTTCATTTAATAATACTGCTTCAAGAATCTGATCTGCCATTAACCATAAATTAATTTTACTTGCACTTTTTTCTTTGAATATAAGTTCAAATTGGATTCCATTTTCACCACCTTGTATGGGAGCGGTAATCCAAAACCATCTGCCATTTTCTTGCTCAATTGTTGTTTCAACAGGCAATCCATTTACAAATATTTTTATTAATGGCATATTTTCTTTTAACAATCTTCCTTCTGGTTCAATAAGAAAAGCCAGTTTAGCATTAAGATAATTGTATGGCACTTCAACAAAGAAATTTCCGTTAAGATTATTTCCATCAACAATTATATTTTCAGTATTCTTAAATGTAATGTTTGCTGGTTCTCCATCAAGCTTAACAGATTTTTTTTCTGCTTGAGGGTAGAGAGTGTAATTTATTTGAGCCCCAAACTCATCGTATAAAATAATATTGCCCTTTTCATTTATATCATATCGGACACCTAAAGGTGTATTAGGTTCAATTTTATTTACTGGAATAAGTTCAAGAAGCACAATTTCATATCCATTTAATCTGAAGGATAAGTTGCCAGGGAATCTGAATTTTTCCGGTAAAACTTTATTATAAGGATAAACTATTTTTACAATATAATCTTCATTAGAAGACATTTCACCGATAGATGAATCCAACTTAATTGTAACTTCTTTTGAATCCAGATAAGGATTTCTTAATAATACAATTCCCTTCTCGCTTGTTAGATGGACATAACCATAAGGTTCCCGCTTTAATGGATTTCCTAGAATCATTTTTGTTTTGCTTAAAATATCTTTATTAGATTTTGCCCATTTTAATGATTTAGCAATTGCGTCCCACTCAGCATCAGAGAGTAAATCCGGAGATACGTATAGTTCCCACATCATCACACCTCTGCCAAAATACATCATCACTTCATTTGTAAAAGAATCAAGGGCTTCATCTTTACCACCAAGAAAATTTAATCTGCCTTTAATTATACCATGTGTCATCAAACTGGAGATAGGAAAAAGAAGTTTTTGATTTTGATAATTATCCCACAAAACTGCATCTCGATAAGTAATAGCTTTATCTCTTGGATTCATCGAAGGAACATCTTCAGCATAAGCGTAATCTTCACCTTGCATCCATATACAATCAGCATACTGCAACCACCAGGGTGAAAGCCAGCTTCCAACGGTTATGTTGATAAAAATATCAGGATTAATTTTTCTTACAGCTTGCATCATATGAATATAAGTTGAGATTAATTCTTCGCGCGAATACACTCCAGGTAAATGCCCGTGATCAGGTTCATTGCAAGCAAGTAAAAAACCATCCCACTTAAAGTAACCCATATTAAATTCTTTGGTATACTCGACCATTTTCCTTTCAAACTGTGCTTTATAATTTTTTCCGGCAAAACATAAAAAGTCACCTGTTTTTTCATAGCCATGTTCGCTACCCCACTTTACTCTTTTATCTCGATTTGAGTATCCACAGAATGGTGATGCCCAAATTCCTAAAGCTGTATGCATTTCTCTAAGCGGTGATAAAAATGGAGTAAACTTGTTTGGAAGATGTCTTGTATCAATTTCCCAAATACTGTTGTAATTATCCCATCCATCGTCGAGGACAAAAGCATCAAGAGTGATATTATGTTTTTCCACCATATATTTTTTGAATGAATCAATTCTTTCCAGAACATTTTTTTCGTTCATTATACTTTCAGGATCTTCAGCAATTTCTGGATTACGCAGATCGTACCACGAATTATAAAGTAAAAATGGTCTAGTACCTTTCACCTTGATCGAATCAATATAACTCATAAAGGATTGTTCGAGTTTTATATCTGAAGGTGAAACCCCTATGATTGAAGGATAAGAGATAATTTTATCCTTCGTAATTTTTTTACCAATCACATATCCAATTTTAATTTGATTTTCATTAATCAAATTTTGGACAGCCGGATATTCCACAGCAAGAAAAATATCTTTGTTAAAAACAGGTTGCCCAAATTCGCCGTGTGAAAATTTTGGATTAGAAAAATTAAAATCTTCAACATTTATCTTATCGAGGAAGTGAATTCCTTCAGATGAATCACTAATTTCAATCCACTTCCGTATGTATGGTTCATTATCAACAACCTTATAGTAAAGATCGATGTAAAAAGAATATAGATAATCCTTTAAAGAATACTTTAGAACCAATGTTTTACAATTATCATTATTAAGGATATTATAGCCATCGTATTGAAAATTTTTAGAAGTAATTGCGGATGGATTTTCTCCATTTTGATTTTTACCAAGTGCAGGACCAAATCCGGCAAAAACTATATCAAGTGAAAACTCATTTGAAGTTAATGAATAGTGTTGCCCTGATAATTTATTAATTATCTCGGATGTGCCTGGTTTATTATCCAGTATTGTTATTGTTCTCTCAATAAACTGATTACCGATTTTCAAAGCCGATTCATTTTCTTTTATATAAGAAGTATTTTGTCCAAATACACTATTAGCAAAAGAAATTAGCAGGAGTAAAAAAATTATTTTCATGTTTCCCTTTATTAATATTTTTATACTTTTTTAGAAAAAATCACTAAGCCAATAATTTATGTTATTATATTTAGTTAGTTCCCGTTTCTGTAATTCAGTTAATCTATTTTCAAAAAGCAGTATCATCAAATCGCTATCAATCTTACTTATATAATTTTTTAATTGAAGTTTCTGTTTCTCGGATTCTGAAAGAAACATTTCGAAATCGTTTATACCTGTTTGATAACAAAGTGACTCTATCAAAGATTTAAATATCTGCAAGTAGTCATTGACAGCCGCAAATTCCAAAATTTTAATTTTATCATTTTCGCGGACAGCCCGAATATAACCCTCTACTGAATTTGTGGTTTCAAAAACCAGAAATAGATTTTCATCCTCACCACAAAAATCAAATTGAGCCTCCCAATATTTAATGTCCCTGAATAAAGGACCAATTCCGTCACGGTTATAATATTCATAAATATTTTTTACTACCCCAAAATCATTTACCCGATTAAACTTTCTTATACTTTTGTTGAAATTGGGAGAGACTTTATTTATTTCGATCAGTTCACGATTCAAAGTTTCAAAACTAAACTTATCATAATACTTGTTTATAGTTGTTGTAAGAAGTGAAAATTTAAATTCTTGTTCTTTCATGTAATTGATAGCATCATTCATTACCAATTCAGCATAACCAAATTTTCTTTTTGCAGGATACGTTGCAACATTTCCTATTCCTCCAAAATCAATTTTCCCTCCATTTAAATACATCGTTCTTGGGAATACCTGAACTGAGCTTACAATTTCATTATCAACTATTAATATTCTTGTATCTTCTGGTGAAAGTGTTGCATCTTTAAGTATATGTCTCTCAAAGTATTCAAAAGGGGTCTTTTCAAAAGCAGCATCGCAAAGACGAACCACTTTCAATAGTTCATCATAATTTCTGCATCCTCTTATTTCAATTCTATCCTTCATTTCATTTTTCAAATTTATATTTCTTTAACAATCTGATATGGCCATTCATTATTTTGTTTTGCCCAATAAAGAAAAAATATTACACCAACAGCAAGCCAAACCGATCCTAGTGAAATGGCTTCTATCCCAGAGCTAATAAAAATAAATGCGAATCCAATAAAGGCTATAACTGAGGGAACTGGATATAGCCACATCTTAAATGGGCGCTTGATATCAGGATAATCTTTTCTTAATAAAGTAAGACCTATTATTTGTCCGAGAAATTGAATAAGAATTCTGCTTGATAATGTTGCTGCGATGATAAAACCAAGATCAAAAAGACTTGCTATACATGTAATGCTTCCAACTAATAGCAAAGAATAATGTGGAAAATGTTTTTTAGGATGTATTGCTTTTAACCAGTCAAAAAAGAAACCATCCCGCGCTGCAGCAAAAGGTAAGCGTGAATAACTCATCATCAAAGAATAGATTGAACCATAGGCAGTAACTGTAACTAGAATTGTAATGATAATCGCAATTGTATTTCCATAAAACTTGTTGAAAATATCGGAAACAATGTGAGTTGATTTAGCTACATCCTGCCACGGAAGGACTCCTAGAACTAAAAAGTTCATGATGGCATAAAGAAAAGTAACACCAATAACAGACCAGATTATTGCTCGCGGAAAAACATAACCGGGATTTTTTACTTCTTCTTCAACATAGCAAATGTTATAATATCCGAGAAGATCATACATTGCAATTAATGTTGATCCTCCGAGCCCCATTAAAAATCCCCATGAAAAGTTAAACCATCTGTCTGGAAAAGCAAAAGCATTTGCAGCATTGAAATGCAAAAATCCAACAATGATAGTTAACGCTACAGTAATCAGCATTACTATCCAAAGAATTACCGTTAATGTTCCAACAAACTTTATTTTATTATAATGTAAAATTATAGTGAATATCCCAGTTGTAAATGCAAGCAATCTGATATGAGTTTCGGTTAATGAAGGCCATATAAATGAAACATAGTGCATCATTCCGATGTATCCCGAAGCAATTTCGAATGGTCCACTTAATAAAAATGACCAGATAAATAAAAATGCAATCAGTTTACCAAAATATTTTTTATAAGCTTCCCGCAGATAGACATAAGAACCACCCTCACCAGGTAATGAAGTGCTCAATTCCGCCCAAACCTGTCCATCAGAAATCGCAATTATAGCACCAGCAACCCAACCGAGCATTGCTTGCGGACCACCCATGGCAGAAACAATTAATGGGAATGTGATAAATGGTCCAATGCCAACCATTGTAGCCATATTGGATGCAGTTGCATGCAATAAACCAAGACTTCTATCCAGATGACTTTTATCGTTACTCATCTTCTTATTTCAAGACAATTATTTTTGTGGTTGTTAAAGAGTATTCATTAGATAACACGCAATAATAAACTCCACTTGAAAGTTTATCAGCATTATAAATCACTTCATAATTACCTTTTAGTTGATAATCATTTATAAGCGTGTCTATTTGCTCACCAAGTAAATTATAAAGCTTTAATGAAACATTAGAATTGTTGCCGATAGTAAATACAATTTTCGTTGAGTTGTTGAATGGATTAGGATAATTATTTAATTCTAATTTATTACTCTGATTAGAACCCTGGTGAGTGTTTGAATCATCATCATCTATGGAATTAACAACAAGTGGTTTGAAAAATAAATTACCAGTATAATAAGCACCACTTGCTGTACTATCAACTACTACATTTATATTTAAATTATTATATCCAGTAGCAGCATCCCAAACATTTAAATTTGAAAGTCTGATTGAATAATCAACTCGTTCATGTATTTTCGGATCTGGGTCGGGTAGATTTAAGAATAATTTATATAGTCCTGCAGGATTATTATTTAAAACTCCAATCGTGTATTGCAAATTAACTGTATCATTAGGCTGCCACAATCGAGGATCAATAGGTAACTTGCAAAAATATTTTTCATTAGTGTCCTGATTAACTAAAATGAGTTCAACATCTCTTGGATTAAATAATGCAGCATTACCCTTGTTTATAATTTTAAGACTGAAATTAAAACCATCCCCAGGTCTCAAAGAGTCAGTAAAAGTACCATCAATCAATTCAAATCTATAACCCAAATATTTTTTAATATCATTCATACAACCATTAGTTGTCCAGCTATTTAAAACCGTTGGATGATATCCACTATTAAGATAAGTCCATCGTAAATATTTCATTTGATAAATAGCATTAGCACATCCGCTAAACTGGCTCGGGTTACAAGTTTCTCCACCAATTGGAACAAATAAGCAATCATCGTTTAAATATTGTTTTTCAACTGTTGTATCTGTATAAGTTCCATAGTCATCCCAGCTTGCAAGAAAACAATCATTATGATGTCCTGTTCTTGTATAATATGTTCCAAGAAAAGCAGAATCAGCAGGAATGGGATTATAGTTATCGAATATTTCCTGTTTGAAATGTGGTGTTCTTACCTGAACCATTCTACTTGCTGGCAAAGCATCAAGTATCTTAAATAATATCGTCCTACGATTGGTTACAGTATCTAGACCATTAGTTGATGAATGCCATTCACCCCATGCTCCGATAAATCCTGCTTGCATTACCATTATTACATCTGAATTTTGCTTAA
Organism: Ignavibacteriales bacterium CG_4_9_14_3_um_filter_34_10; assembly: GCA_002790395.1. GTDB lineage: Bacteria > Bacteroidota > Ignavibacteria > Ignavibacteriales > Melioribacteraceae > UM-FILTER-34-10. The sequence continues at coordinate 16,706 of PFVB01000148.1, forward strand.
GAAGTGGTTTCAGTTGGTCAATGTGATTTAATATGATATTTAATGGAGCATCCGGCTGTCCGATATTATCACTATAAGCAAACCGAACAATACTTTTCATTCCGGCTTGTCTTAAAAGATTAAAATCATTTCCAATCATTGTTAACAGGGCTGAATTTAATGGAGTATTTCTAAAACTCTTCAAATAATACATTCTCAGAATTAGAGACTTCCCCTGGCTTTTTATACTATTTAGGGTGTTTAAAGTAAGTGATGATTGAGCATCGTATGTAGTAACCTGAGTGTAAAACCCTCTTTCTGGATTAATAAAAATTTCATCTGATGGTTGATATAATACTTGAACCTGTGCCCAACATGTTAAAGTAATAATGAGTATAAAGGAAATTAAAATTTTGTAAAAAAGTTTTGTCATTTTATTGGGCTTACTTTTAAGATAGTTGAAGAATTAAATTTTAATTTAAGAAAGTTTTTTTTACAATTTATTGTCCCCAGTTTATTATCCGCCACAATATCATATACATCATAATTGATATTTGGTTCAAGTCCCCTGAATTCAAATAAACCATTAAATTTTTTATCATCGAAAAGTGAATAGTAAAGGTCATCCCCTTTCTTTATTAAATGAGTTTCCGGTTTATCGAAGGCTATATCATATAAGTTTATGTAATTACCTTCGCTTAGCTTATTGTCATTATATAAGTTTAACCATTTTTCCCAATATTTTTTCTTTTTATCAGTAAGCATTAAGGATGAATCTGATTGCAAAAGATTTGGATTTGTAAATTTTGTAGAAGGTACTCCGCCAATGCCAATTGTTGAAACAAAATCTTCATCTTTGTAAACATCAAATTTACCAGTGTGCTCATTCCATTTCCTGTTTGTCAATTCAACATGGTCCCCGCTGTAAGTTACTTTATTTCCAAACAAAGCTTTAAATGTTTTTCCTTTTACTCTAACCTGCCAGGAATTCAAGGGATCAGATGCTACAACTTGATCAACATATGGCAGGTTATAAACAGAGTAATTAGTTCCACAAGGACAAATCTGAATTAGAAAATCTGGGTTTATGCTCTTTGCTATTTCATAAATTTCTTTAAAGAAAATTGCGGTGGCTCTTGACGCATCGTAAGGTGAACTATGATGATGTTCAGGATTATAACAAGGCGGAGCTAAATTAAGATTTTGCCCATCAATCTTAAATCCATCTACGCCCCAGTCTTTAATTGCTTTAACAACAAACGCTTTGAAATAATCACGAACCTCTTTTAATGCAGGACACAGTTGATAAGAATTCCACCAGGACACCTGATATCTATTCTTATTTTTATCTAAACTAAACCAATCGGAGTGTTGTTTTGCGATATTAGATTGAATGACCATTCCAAATTCATTTAACCTGTCTGGATAATTAGCAGCACTATAAATAGAATCACTTGCAGTAAACGGCACCCACCATAAACGAACTTTCAAGCCTTTAGAATGGATAGAATCAATCACAGATTTAAATTCAGTTTCACCATTTTTAAATTTATAGTTGGATATTCCCCAATCTCCATCTGCTGATTGCCAACCATCATCAATTGTAACCCATTTTAATCCCAAACTGACAACATCGTCAAGTGATTTAAAAATTTGATCCTTATTAAAATTTCTTTCATAACCCCAGGCACACCATTCTGGTTCAAGAGAATTTTGGGATGATTTCTTAAACTTTACGCCCTCTAATTGTATTAGATCAGAATATACACGTAATGCGTTAAAAAAATCTCCTTTGTGTAAGATAATTGCAAAAGGGAAAATAGAAATTTCCTCATCAGGTTTTAAAACAAATCCTATTGAATCTTCTATTCCATATTGGATTACATCTGATAATGCTTGTACCGGGAAATTAATAAACTCCGGTTGAAGTGATAGAGATGAAACTGCAATACCCTGATTTTTATTCCAGATATCCAAAACAGGAATTCCTCCACCATAATCCGGAGCATTCATTCCTTGAAAATTTTTTTGATAATGATTTTCTGAGATCGGCTGAATCCAATCTGCTCTATCCGGTGTACTCTGCGGCTGAAAACTCCAAAATTCATAAGATTTTTGAGAACCTAAATTTCTTGCATCTGAGTTTATTTGACAGAAAATCATCTTAGATATATGTAGACTTTGGTTGGAATTATTCTTTAGGTCAGACTTAAAAATCAAAGTATTTTCAAAACTATCAGGAATAATTATCTTAAAGTTATTCAATAGTGTTTTATTCTCGTTAGCAGATTTTATATATATAACAGTGGAATTACCGAATTGTGTTTTCTCTCTCTCCTCTGATTTATCAATGACCGAGAAATTGGATATATGATTTTCATTCACATCTAAAACGAAGTTGAAAATATTGGAATATGCGAGACTTTCGGCGGTTCCATCTTTCAAACTTAAAATCTTCAACAAAAAATCATTATCGAGACTTATCTTATATTCATCATTTTTGAAAAGTATTAAGTCATCATCTTGCTGTGCAAATGAATAGCAGAGACCAGCACTAATAAAGAATAATATTAAAAGTGATTTATATATCATCATAATATGATAATGAACTTCCCTGAAGTATTTCCTTCTGATGATTCCACATGGTAAAAATATAAACCAGGTGCCACTAACTGCTGGTTTTCATTCTTCAAATCCCACTTAGCTATGCTTGGAGCTATTGAGTTAGACTGATCATGATAAATAGTTCTAATTAAGTCCCCGGAAGTGTTCATAATTCTTATCGTTGCTTGCGAAGGCAAATGGGTGAATTGAATTTGGCGTTCATCGCCCTGTTCCCACCCATTAGCAACTACATAAGGATTGGGTACTACTTTAACTTCATTTAAATTCCCATATGATATTGGTGCGTGAGGAACAACTTGAACTGTATTTGTTCCGATTTGTGGATTAGAAGCAGGTGTATTTTCAAGTGGGCCTGTAATTCCATTGCCAGTATCATATGAAGCAATATAATATCTATAATTTAATCCATTAATTACATTATCATCAACAAAAATTCTAACAGTATCCCCTCTCTTAAAAAATGAAAGTGAATCATTATCAATAATTTTAATTGGTGGAAGACCTGTTTCACTACCCAGATAATACCAAGCAAATTCTGGCAAGGTTCTATAATTACCTTTTATTCCATCAACCTTATCCGACTGAACTAATGGTATATAATGAATACCACCTTCAAAATCAGTAAATGTTTGCGAGCCCCAAGTTTGTCCGTTATCTGCTGATCGATAAATTTTATAGCCTTCAAACTTAGGATCTTTCTCACTGTTCAAGTTCCAATAAATAGTACTTTTCCCATCGCCAGCAACAATCTCAACTTTGGGAGCTTCGGGAGCTGTAACCGGTTTGAATCCGGAATTATAAAGTACAATTGCATTTCTGACATTTTTATAAAGTTGATTTTTTGACATTCCAAAAACTGTTGCAAAGATTAATGTATCAGATTCACCCGGGTTTAATGTAAATGGATCTGAGCCCAATACTTGTAATCCATCAGCACCAATACCTAAGTAATAACCAAGACCACCTTCTTGATCATCAGGGATACCATTTTCATTAAAGTCATCATCAATGCCATCTTTATTACTGTCCTGTGGATCTCCCAGATTTTCCAAATTATACCTAAAGTATAATTCTTTGCTAGCGCCATTACCTCTTGGTGTAGTTGCTTCCATCCAAAAGTGAAAAGCATCATAGGTTTGAACTTTTTTGGTTGGACCTGGCATTCTTAATGCAACAGTACCAGACCAGGCAATTTGTCCCTCACCCAAAGTACCGCCGGTTGGATTGGGTTCATAAAAATCATCATCGCTGCCATAAGCAAATTGCAATGCTGGATCATAATAATGTCTATCATCATCTCCCCAGGGATTAGGAGGCATGAATATCGGAAGATAGCCAAAATCGCTGTGAATACCGGCTCTCATATCAACAATAGGTTCTGTACCAACATTACGTATTACAAACATCCAAACAATAAAGTCCTGATATAATTCTCCTGTCCAGGCAAATCCCCTCATCTCCATATTTGTTAATAACCATCTACGGTCTGTATTTCCTACATCAGTACCTCGCCAACTATACATAGCAGAATAAGTTTCCTGGTCAGCAATAATACTACCGTTTTTCCCAATACCAGGCCATCCTTCAGGACCAACAATTAAGGGTTGATTTGTACCGGGTACAAATTGCGGCCAGCTTTGAGGCCAGGTAGTTGGATCATTACTCACTGCGGCTTTCGATCCACCCACAACTTCAGGATATGGGGCAAAATGTTCTTCATCCCAAAATGCTGCTGAACCTTCATCAATTGTTGCGTCTAAATATTCAAGATGATTAGGATTATCTCCACCAACGGCACCAGGATCTTGATTCCCTGGAGCACCAATAACTACTCCTACACTTGTACCGTAGCTTAGTCCACTGCCATTTGGATATTCAAAAGACGGGGGTCTTGCTAGTGGAATATTTTGTTCATTTCCATCACACAATAATCCTGTATTATTAAATTGGGTTCTCACCCTGTTAATACCCATTATATTCCAACGTTGATAAAGCATAGGATCGGTTTGAGCAAATAAACCAGCAACGTATATTAAAGATAAAAGTATAAGGTTTTTAAATAACGAAAATTTCATAAAACTTCTCTGCTTAATATTTAAAATTTCTTTGAGTTAGATATAATTGTATTGATTCCGGTACTGATCAAATCAATTTCTTTCAACACCCTAAGTGTATTAAAATCTACTATTGCAACCTTGGTGGCTAAAGTAACATACATTATATCACCTGATGGAATTATGCATAAAGATTTAACACCTGTTGAAAAAGTTAAAGTGTTTATCAATGATGTGGAAGTTTTATCATACTTATAAACGGAATTTCCCGCAAGTACATATGAATTTTCACCAAAGAATATTATATCGATAGGCTCAATACCCGCACTGAAAGTAACATAATCCTGAATACTATTTCCCTGAGGATCTGTTATCTTAACTTTTCTTCCTTTTGAATCACACAAATAAACATTTCCAGAATTGGGATCAACACGAATTTCACCTAAAACTATTGTTGTGATAACATTTCTTACTCTTTTTATAATGCTTCCATCTAAAGTATTGATAAGTACCAAATCACGCGTAACCTGATCGTAAGTATAAAGTATATTTCCGTCCGGTGATAGTGCTAACTTTCCGGGAAAAAAATTTAGTGTAAATGATTGCTCTAATGTTTGAGTTGTAAGATTTATTTTTGAAATTGCTTTCCCGTTTACATTAATAACAAAAGTATAATTGCCATGTGTTACACATGATGTTGGATTGATTGCAACGGGTATATTTTTAATAATTGATCCATTCTGAGCAGAAGCAATTATTACTTCATTCTTATT
>PFVB01000148.1:22205-30794 GCA_002790395.1 Ignavibacteriales bacterium CG_4_9_14_3_um_filter_34_10
TATCGGATTTAACACACTGTCAAGATTACTAAGAAATATTATCTGTCCGTCTTTTTTATCTCTGACATATACATTATAAAATCCACCATTGGAATAATCTCCTTCTGTATAAAGCCAGGTGCTCAGTAATAATGTTGTATCGTTAAGAATTGCTTCGTTATTTAATTCAATTGAATTTCTATTTACATCTCTTACTCTTCCTCTTAATTCAGCAAAATAAAAACTGGATTTACTAAGTGCAGAAAATGGAGAGAATATGACAGTAGAGTCATCTTTAGAAAAGCTGCCGTCAATATTATTACCTTGCAGATCCTTAAGAGTAAAATGACCAGGAAATGTTGACAAGTCCATTTGCTCATCAAAGATCATTTTTATCTTTTCGTTTTTAGAAACCGCCAATTTACCTGCTGAAGGAGTAATAAATAAAGATTTTGGTCTCTGTATTTCATTAGGTGCTGTTGGTTCTCTATCTTTTGTACATCCTGTAATAAAAATTAAAATGATGTTAGTAAGTACAAATAAAAAAATAAAATATTTATGCAATTTCATTTTAAATTCCGTTTTTAACTTTATTCATTAATTCAAATAATGCATTAAAAATTCAGACTAAGAGTAAATTGATTAATACCATTTAATCTGCCAAAGTCTGTATAAGCATAATCAATCATCACATCGCCCATAAAATCTGTTTTAGCTTTAAATCCGATACCAGCAGAGAATGTTGATTCATCATAATTAAGTCTATACCCGCCTCTTAAAGTAACCACATCAAATATTTTGAACGAAGCACCGATGTTATGCCTAACATCATAGTCTCTTGAATCAACTACCATGTAATGCAGTGAAAGATTATAATTATCAAAATCGAATGCGGTGGTTGAAACACCTATCCGAAAAAGTAGAGGGAGATTCCAGGAATTAGTTTGAAGTGTGGCTGGTATTTGCTTGTTTGTACTGCTACCTGGAACAACTTGAGTTACTATTAGATCATTTCCTTCAAATTGCATTGAACCGCCAAAATTAGAAAGGGTAATACCAATTTTAAGATTATTAAGAAAAGAGGTTTCGAATACACTGCCTATATCAAAAGCGAATGTGCTGGCAGAGACAGATGCAAGATTTTCGGATAGATATCTAACTTTTAATCCTACTGAAAATCGATCCGTTAAATTTTTTGCATAAGCAAAGCCAATTGACAAATCACTAGCTGTTATTACCCTACCGGTTCCTTCCTGTCTTAATAAGGTAGTTTCCTTAATATCACCCGAACCGAAATATGCTATATCTAATCCGACACTACCATATTCGGTAGGCAAAGTAACGGCAAGATATGAAAGATTGCTTTGGACAAGCCATTGCACATATGAAAAAGTAGCACTGGATTTTTCTAACCTACTTAAAACTCCGGGATTGAGATAAAGACTGGATGCATCTTCGGCAGATGTAAGATCCGACTCGGCTAAAGCAACGGATTTAGCTCCTAATCCAATCTTAAGAAAATTGCTTGCTGATGTACCAGCATAATTTACTCCTTGTGCATACAATCCTGCTTCAAATAAAAGAAATGATGCAAGAAAAAGTAGCCATAGTAAAGTTTTATTTTTTTCCATTAATTGTCTCCAATACAATGACCTTTTAATAATTAAACGAAACACCTAATTGGATTCTTCTTCCAGAACCCCACATAGATGGATTATTTGTATAATCATCTGAAGTTGCAGGGCTGGTATCAATACCCGGTTGACCTGAATCAGCATAAACCCACCAAACATTTCTTCTGTTCAGGATATTTAAAACCTGAATAAAAAATCTAGCAGTTAAAGGACCAATATCAAATTCCTTATGCCCTATTACATCAAGAGAGGTAATCATAGGCGCACGCTCAGCATTGGGCTGAAATTGACTAAATGTATAAGGTAATCCACTTTGCAGACCACCGAGTAATGAGAAACCCCATTTACCGGGGAACTGAAATATTGCACCAAAAGCAACTGTATGAGTTTGATCCCAATCTGCGGGAAAAGTTCTTGATAAATCTTGAGGTAAAGAGAATAATAAAGAGCTCGTTACTAAAGCCTGTGAGTAAGTATAATTTAAAAACCCCTGGAAATAATTGGTCATTCTTTTAGAAATTGAAATCTCAACACCTTTAACATTGGCATAATTTAGATTATCAAAAATTGGAAATCTTTGTTCTTTAACTACATCGCCTGAAGTAATGTATCCAGTAATAATTGAGATTCCGACAAGATTCGACATTTTTCTATAAAATCCTGTAACGTCAGCAGAAATATCTTCCGTTACTTTAACCTGAATACCTACCTCATAATTGATTGTTTTTTCTTCCTGGATATCCCCCTTGGCAATTGCACCCTGAACTGAACTTACATTTGGATAGGGATAAAGTTCATACTGTCTGTTCATACCTTGATCAGCCATATAGATGTAAGGGTATTGATAGTAATGACCGTATCCAAAACGGAAAGCAGCCACATCTGAAATGGGATAACTAATTCCTAAGCGTGGACTAAAATATTGGCTTGGTTTTATTTTACTTATTGCACCCTGTGGGTTTTCGATATTAGTGACAAATTCCCTGTTAGGATTAAAATAATCGTATCTTAACCCAATGTTAACAACCATTCCTATATCAGAGAATTCCATTTTATCGTTTACAAAACCTGTAATCTTAAATGGTTTATAATCATAATCTTCCAAATATTGCCATCCATATGGATTTAGTCTTTGAAGTTGAGTACGCAATCGCTCAAAAGTACCACCGGTTTGTATAAATTGTTGTTTTGATATTTGAGAAGAAAAAGTTCCACTTAATTCTAGTCGCTGAAATCTGCTGTTAAAATAAACAAAATCGGTTCCAGAGATAGAAAACTCTCCTGTGCCTACAGGAGGAACAATATCATAATAAGCCCTATTATCATATGTGTGTGATTTAAAGTCTCTTGTATATTGTGCTAAATGAATATCATAATAAGTGTTTTGAGATAGCACGTGAGTTAATTTTGCGTAAATTAATTCATCATTATAATGTACGTGCGGCGTTCCATAAGGATTATATTTAAAGTAGTGATTGTATACACCCTGGGTTACCTTAGAATTTAGATATCCACCTCTTAATTTCAGTTTATCAAATACCTGCCAGATTAATTTTCCAAAATATAATTCCGTATCACGAAATTGCATTGGAACAATTGTTGGATTACCTGATTTATCAATACCTCTTGTGTCTATGTAATCGGGATAAATATAACCATTGATATAACCATCAGAAGAATACACTCGGGCTGAACCAACAAACGAAAGGTTTTTCAAATATGGAACAGGACCTGATGCTGCAAACTCATAATTCCAGGTATGTTGTGTCCCAGATTTTTCACCTAACCTGTCTGTATAAGCCGTGGCTTTTAAACTATATTCCTGAACAACATTATCAAGAGGGTTCATTAACATTACAGCGGACATTGCTTCACCGAATTGAGGGCCAAATGTTCCGGTAAGTGTGCTTAATGATTGAAGAGTATATTCACCAATAACATCCAAATTATAACCACCCCACAAACCGTCGGTAACATTAATACCATCAAATAGATATAAAGTTTCATTAGTACGTCCGCCTCTGAAATGAAGTCCATCACTTGGAATGGTCGCAAACTGACCAAATACCGGTTGAGAAGAAATTGGAGTGGTTGAAATATTAGCAGTGACACCTGCCTGTTTGGTAATCAAATCCTTAATGGATCCCTTAATTGGCAATTTTTCAAGATCACCGGCACTGATACCTTGAATCTTGTAAGTTAAATCTTTTTGTACTGGTGGGCGGGTATGCTGAACAACGACCTCCTGCATTTGAACTGTAGAAGTCTGCAAAACAAAATCAAGTTTTGTAGTAAGACCGGAAATAACCTGCACATTTTCTATTACCTGTGAGGTATATCCAATAACACTGGCTTTTAATTTATATGTGCCCGAAGGTATATTAATGATATAAAAATAACCTTCTACATCAGCGGCGGCTCCCATTGTTGTATTTTCAATAATTACATTTGCACCAATAACAGGATCACCATTTGAGTCTAAGACTGTACCTGAGATTTTGCCTGTTGTTTGAGCATTACAAATGATTGTAGCTGAGAATAATAGTATTAAAAATATTTTTGTTCTTAACACGTTGTTTCCTATAATAAATGAGTTTCTAATTATTCTGATGGAAAGATTTTACAACTCTCCATCAGAAAGAATTTAAATTAGATATATTTGAACTCAAGACTTATTTGAGGAGCATCATTTTGCGTGTTTCACTAACTCCTCCTGCTTTAAGTGTATATAGATAAAAACCTGAAGCCAAACCCGAAGCATCAAATGTTGCAGAATGATTTCCTGCAGACATCTCACCTTTAACTAGAACAGCGATTTCTTTTCCTAAAAGATTATATATTTTTAATGAAACAAATCCTGATTTTGGCAATGCATAGCTTATAACTGTTGAAGGGTTAAATGGATTTGGATAATTCTGTGAGAGAACATAATCTTTAGGAATAGCATTGTTTATCTGATCTTTTATATCAGTAATAGCCATCTTTATTCCATAACCAGCAACACCAGGATTTGAAGCATAATCTGCTCTCCAGGGGCTATTGTTTTCACCTGCATAAATCATAACTGCGATACTGTCGGGTTCTTGAAAATTAGATATATATTTAGGATTAAATAACAATACTTTGGGAACGGCAACTTCAACATCATTATTATCAACATTCCATGCTACCCAGGCACCTCTTAATGAATCCACCAAATCAAAATCCCAACCATTCCCTGCTTGTTTGTGCTCCCATAATGCTTGTGGATAGCCTGTATTTGCCTGCATTGCACTATCAGAAGGATAAACTTGTACAAAATAATCATAGCCAGATCCCCACCATCCCCAAGTTAAACCTGTTGTATCATTAGCACCAGGATCAACTGAAATATATGCAGCAATTGCGGCTCCACCATGATAGGATGTATCATTAGCTATGTTTAATACGTTGCCAATAGAATTCATTTTAATTCTTAGATAAACAAAGGCATCATCGGATGTTGCATAAACATCTTCGACATCTAAATCCGCAAAATAACTTGGATTATTTGGATCAGGTGTGTCTGGATCTCCCTCTGCGAATGTAAGTTCTGGGGAATTTGGAGCTACATCTAATTGCATATTACTTTCCCAATCAAAGAATAGTCCATCAATACTAATTGAACCTGGATTCTTCATCGGTACTAAATAACCGGCAACGTCATTATTAGATGCATAATCAGCTCTCCAGGGAGAGTTATTCTCTCCAGCATAAACCATTACTGCAATGTCTTGAGGGATGGTAAAATTAGGTAGAAAGTGTGGATTAAATAGTTTCAATTTAGGCACTGCAAATTCAACATCATTATTATCAGCATTCCACGCTACCTTAACACCGATTAAAGTATCAGCCGGTATAAAATCCCAACCATTACCTAATTGAGTTTGTTCAAAAATAAATTGATCATATAATGTATTTGCTACAGCAACGCTATCTCCTGGATAAACTTGTACAAGAAAATCATAACCAGATCCCCACCATCCCCAAGTTAAACCTGTTGTATCATTGGGTCCAGGATCAACTGATATATAAAATGCTATTGCTGCACCACCATGATAAGACGTGTCATTTGGGATATTCAATACATTTGCAATAGAATTCATTTTTACTCTAAAGTAAACAAAATCAGCATCATCTGTTGCGTATACATCTTCAATATCCAAATCAGCAAAGTATGTCGGGTTATTTGGATCAGGTGCGTCTGGATCTCCCTCTGTAAATGTAAGCTCCACATTATTAGGTGGAACATCTAGTTGCATTGACGTTGTCCAATCAAAAAATACTCCGTCAATTTTTATTTGAGCTTTCATATTTGTGGAAAGAGCTAAAACTGTAACCACAATCAGACAAACAGATAGAAATTTTTTCATAGTCTATTCTACTCCTTTTATTGATAAATATTATTTAATTAAGGTCATTTTTTTCGTAACTGTTAAACCTTCGGTAATAAGAGAATACAGATAAATTCCACTTGGAAAATTATCACCATTAAATATTAATTTGTGTTCACCAGCTGTTAATTGTTGATTCATTAATGAAATTAATTCTTCTCCCAAGAGATTATAAATCTTCAGTTTAACGAATGAACTTTTGGGTAGATTGAATTGAATTGTTGTACTTGGATTAAAAGGATTTGGATAATTTTGACTTAACGAAAAGGACCGCTGAAAGTTATTGTGATCCTGCCAGGCAATATCACTTAAAATTTGAATCTGATATTCAAAAAATTGATTAGCAAAATCATCCGGAGCTATATCAACTAAAGAATAGGGCTGTGTGGATAAATTGTCCTGGATCATAAGTCCCAATTTGTTTGAAGATGGGATTTGAGTCAGATAATTTAATGGTATACTTAACTCAGTTCTGCTACTACTATTAGATTTAACCATCCCAGATAAAGGTGACCAGCTCCAATCAGAACCGCCAGAACCAGTATATTGCCAAAAAGAATCGTTTTCAATCATCAATTCAGCACCAATGGAAGATGAATCTTGATATCTGTAACCTGTTAAGGGATTATTATCACTATCAATAAATATATGATAAAAATAAGAAGACGAAAATATGCCTAGTAAATCATAGCTCAGATATAGATAAGAGGAATCATTTGTAGCCCAGATATCCTTAAAATCTGCATTAATTTCGGTAACATCACCTGTGTTCTCTATTGGATTAGGAGCTTGATCCAGCTTAGGTATATTTAGCCAATCATCAAATAACCCATCGATATGCATTAAATTAGAAGTGCCATTTGGAGGTGTAGAAGATAATATTTGTAAATTTTTATCTTCATTGCCAACTGCATCCTCAGCACGGACTACAAAGTAATATTTTATGAAATTGGTTAAACCTGTTACAGTAAAAGAATAACTGCCGTCTAAAGGATTTAAGGTCGCATTCACATTACTCATTTTTGTTGCAGAATTAATATCAAATGGTGTTTGAGCGGAATAATAAACATTAAACTTTAATGGCAAAGATTGATCTGTTAATTCTTTCCATTTTAGAGTAACAGAATTATTACTTGCCTGTGCTGATGTAATCCCGATAGCGGTATTCCAGGTTGGAGGATTCTGATCTATTGTGTGTTTATGGAAAACATCATAGCGAATAACATCTAAAGAAATCTTTGTAATATAATCTCCCCAATTATATGAAAACACTTCAGAAATCTGCTGATTAATTTGGCTGGCTTGGGCTGGATCAATATAATCTAAAGCAATCACTTTAAAACCATCTGGTTTATTTGCTTCATTATTTACTTTTTGTGCCCATCCTTGCCTGTCATACTCTTTATAATATGACTCGAACATATCGGCATCAATATAAGGTCTGATGCTGTGCTCATAAGCTGTTGTCAAACTGGAATCAAAATAGAATAGACCACGATTTGCAATCAAATATTTATCAGGATATGTTTGCCTTAACCACCCGACCAAGTCAGACATTTGCACAACCATCCATCTATATGGCCAAGGTGACCAAGGTGATGCGCTATCAATTGTATCAAGGAATAATCCATCACATCCTTTTATCACTAATGTATTATCAGTTCCAGTTGGATTGTTTTTTAAAAAATCTCTCCATAATGAATCGCCTGCATTTACATAGTAACTGCCCCAACTAGAATTCTCATCGGGAAGGTTATTATGATCTGCGTCATCAAGATACCATGAAGCGTAACCCTTATTTGTATAAACAATCTGTGAAATCGAATAGTCATAATAGCAAGGACCTCTACCATCGCCTGTTCTATTCCCTATATGATCCTCGCCAATTGAAACGTAGCCGATAACTATTACATCATCGTCCGTACCTTTAATTCCATCGTGTCCTTTTTTTAATTCTGAAATTTGTGCCGCAGTAATATTTGATGGCTCAAGAATAACCAGATCAAAATCTTTTGCTCTGAATAATTTTTCCTGATCCCAATTCCCATAATAACACAAATAATCTTTTGAATTATTTATAGGCAGTTTTGCTAATTGGGCATTGGTACTTGTACTTGAAAAGATTAGAATTGAAATAAAACATGGAAGATATGCTTTACAAAGAAAAATAATTAGCTTATTTAAAACTCTCACGTCTAACCTATAGTTTGGTTTGTAATATTAATTAGTTGAGACCAATAAGAAATAACATTTCCAACTTGAATTTAGAAAATATTTTAATAATTGTCAAGTAATATTTAAAATATTTTTATAATAGCGCAATTGCAAAATAGTGAGAGAAGATTAAAGTAGAGGTAGAGCTTCAACCTCTTTTTTCCCGGTTTCTATATTTCAATTCTACAATAGTGCGATTAAGACAACTTCGTCTTTTATCTTGCTTAGGTTTTCTAAATCATTTCAATTCTACAATAGTGCGATTACCCTCTCTGCCTATATTAGTGAGACAAAAAAGATAAGATAAATTAGAGAAGGATTAGAGGGCAAGAAGGAGTAATAAAATGGAA
>PFVB01000050.1 GCA_002790395.1 Ignavibacteriales bacterium CG_4_9_14_3_um_filter_34_10
TTTTTGCTTTGTGTTAATATTAATTATTCGCAACAGAAAGAATATTCGCACGATTATATTTTAAAATTTAGCACACTAGATTTGATAACTGGAATTCAATATGAAAGTTCAACAATTCAATTTGGACTTGAAAAAGGTTTATCAGAAGATTTATCAATAAATTCAGAATTAGGATACTCGTTGCATATTGACAGAAAACCAGATATTCTTTCTATTAATCTTGATAATTCAAGTGGATTTGCTTTTGAAACTGAAATAAGAAAATATATTGATAAAGAAGAAGCTACTTACATTGGGCAATATTTCAGCATAGATTTTCTATATCGTTATTTAGATGCTAAAAATCATCATTGGGCATATTTAGTTGCTGATGAAGAAATATATAGCTTCATTGAAAAATATTCTGTTTATAGAAATGAATGTGCATTACATTTGAAATATGGTTATCAAAATATTTCCGTTGCTGGTTTTGTTTCAGATTTTTCAGTTGGGATTGGTTGGCGATATATTACAAGTAGAACAATAAGTTCTTATCCATTATCATTTATCGAAGGCGAATTTCCATATAATAAACCTTTTAGTCATGGTAGTCGTAATTTTTTTAGTTTAACAGCAGCGATTAGAATTGGTTGGTCAATAAAATAAAAACTGCCTAACCGCTTAAAAAAGGATAAAGTCAATAGGCAAAAGAAAATTAATAACCATTAACAAGGGTTATAAAACTTGTTCTTTGAAAAGATGAACTAAAACAATAATACTTGCCTTCTATATCATGATGGCTGCAAAATAGTAGCAACCAAACCGCTTAAGGGGCTTCACTGAAAAATACGAGTGTTTCTGTTAAAATCAGATTGTCCCAGATATATTTTAGGCAATCGTACTTATTCCCAAGCCAGTGTAGTAGTCTGCCTTTGGTGAAATAATCCACTAATCGACTAGTTAGACGTCCGGGCTTGAAGTACGAGGCCACTGAACAGATTTTTTATGTTCTAATTCTATTCCCTTTATAAAAGTAATTCGGAATATCAAACTCATTGTTTTTTAGTTCAGCTTGTTTGATGATGATACCTTCATTATTGACGGTAGTGAAGTATGAAAATTGTTTGTGTCGGTCTATTCCTGAGTAGTACATTGTTCCTCCAAAAAGTTATTTGAAAATTACTTAAATCCTTTTGGTAAATATCCCGTGCCTCAAGCCGAAAGCGTTTTCGCATTCGGCTTTGGTAGCAATGCTGTCAATTTAAGCAATTGTCATTCCGTGATGTTCTTACACGGAATCTAATTAATGGATAAGATTCCCAATAAAATCATTTGGGATTGCAGCCAATTTCAGGTTAGGTAAGTTTTATATGGATATTGCAGTAAATAAAATCATTGATGAATCGCATCAGTTAAGACTATTCCTGTTGCCAAGAATTTCAACAAAGAATTATGAGAGTACTGAAATTGGTCGAAAAAATAATATCGAACAATTCAGCTATTCATTCGGTATAGGTGCCGCTTATTTATGGATATTAATTAGTGATGAAGAAATTAACATGTTTGGCGGAACCGGTTTGATTGCCAGCTTTGGGAATATTAACTCAAAAACGACAGAAAAGCTGGATCTTCAGTACATAAGCAAATCCGAACAAACGAATACAAATGCGGGAATACGCTGAACGCTTGGCGTAGAATGGAAAGTAAGCAAAAAAATCGGAATCTGTAGTGAATATTTATTAACTGGTTTATACAATTGGAATAAAACCGAATCAAAATATTCAAGGGATGGCGTTTATGCCCCACCTTATAAAACAAGATCAACGGGTATATCGTTAGACACTGCAGTTCTTTTTGGGGTCAGTATATATCTGTAATTTTATCTGGCAGTCATAAAGCATCCATGACTGCAGGGGATTTACAATATAATTTTGACTTACATGAATTAATTATATATCGGTTCGGAAATATATATTCACAAAACCAACTGTAAACCTATGCTGAAAAAGCAGGCGTAAAAATATTGTTGAACTTACAGTTGCTGACATATTTTCTTAATTGAATTTCATATTTATGTATATCTGAAATTGCTTTTTCGAAAGATTCTTCCAAACTTTTTTTGTTTTCGTTGAAGAGATTTTTGTAATATTCAATTCCATCTAAAATATTTGAAATAAAGTTTCGAAATTCTTTAATCTGTTCTTCGGTAAAAGGAAAGCTTGTTTCTTCAATTTTTTTTATCAGATATTCAACATACATTTTTAATTCTTTCACAAACATGTTTGGTCTGTCTGCAGTGTTCAGAATATTTATCCTGCCATAAATATGATCGACCATTTCTTTTAGTGAAAACTTACCGGAGAAATAAGCAATATTTGGTCCCGGGCAAATTGAAACAGCCGGACCTTCCATCTTTATATCCAAACCATTTGCAATCAACGCCGAGCTTGCTAATCCGTTACACAAACATTCTTTCTCTATAATTTTATTGTATCTTTTTGAAAACTCTGCTTCCGGTAAATTTTCATCTTTCAGTTCATCCAGTTTCAGGTTTATAAATTTAGATGAAGCAGTGCAGAGCGGTTTGCCATACTCATTATTGAACCGAAGAAATTTTTTCGGACAAGCGCTGCCGGGTTTTCCGGATTTTGCAAGTTCGATTCGCTCCACGTCTTTCGAACTGCTTTTAATATTATTGAATAATATTCCAAGCGGAGAAGCATTTGAAAGATATAAATCATCTTCAGTTGCATCGCTTAACAATTTCATTGTTGAATCATCAACTGTTGTAGCTTCGGGAACAAGCAGAAACGGAGAGCCCCAACCAACTGAATCAACATTGTAATTTTCAATCAGGAAATTATGCTCGGCAGAAGTTCCTACTCCCCCTTGTGCTGTAATTTTCATTTCAGGAAAATTTTCCGGAACAATTTTTCCTTTTGCAGCAAGCGCCTTTTTGAAAATCGAATATATTGTTTCAAACAAATCCGCCCGCTTGATTTTAAATTCTTCCAAAATTGGGCCAAGCAAATATCCATCTGTTGGAAAAGCATGTCCGCCGCAATTCAATCCGGATTCCACTCTGTATTCCGAAACCCAAAGTCCTTTCTTTGCAAAGAATTTTCCTTGAATCAAAGCTGAGCGAAAATCGCTGACTTTAATTACAATTTTCTTGCGGAAATTTGATTCAGCATCTGGATAAAAATCTTCAAAGTTTTCCATGTAGCTATATAATCGGGGATTTAATCCTGCAGATAATATGATTGAAGAATTCAGATTACTTTTTGCAAAACCTCGGATTGCAGCATGAGCATTGTTATGTTCTATCGGAAGTTGCTCGTTTCCGATAAAATTTGCGCTGTCTAATTTTGTCATAATATTTACATCAATTGAACCCGGTTTCAAATTTGCATCAAGCCATTTTTTAATTTCTTTGACATGCTCGTTGTTTTTTAATTTTTCTTCAAATTGTTTTTTCAGGTCAGAAAAAGAAGGCAGCAAATCAAAATACAACTCGAGTTCGTCACTCTTTTCCGCAATTGAATTTTTCAATTTCTCAAATTTTTCACGAACAATTTCATCAACCAAATTCAAGTATAGCATTACTCTTTTTGCTCTGAAATCATCTTCTTTTGAGGTTATCGGTTCATAGGGTTTGTTGAATACTTTGCAATAATGCATTCTGATTTTTTCAACCAAATTATGCTCAAGTATTGACATTACCGAAGATATTCCAAGATGAGCAACTTTAATCGGAGTATCAATTGTAAATCCCAATCCCATTACCGGAATGTGGAATGTATGTGCGTTTTTATTATTCATTAAAAATCCATTTCATATTTTTTTATATTTTTAAAACTGTAAGTTTTTGTTTGGATGATTTAATTCAGTTCGCTCAGGTAAAATAATCTAAGTATGTGAGTTAAGCAATTTTCTGCTCGCTAAAATATTTAAATGAGAGGAAAAATCCAATTTTTCAATGGTTGATAAGACAGTATCGGCAATTGTGTGTTCATATCTTTAGTCAGCCGTTTTTATAATCCTTCCTTGATTCTAGTTGGAATATCAAGCTCTTCCATTTTTCGATATAATGATGAAAGTCCTATATTCAAAATTTTTGACGCTTCTTCCTTATTATAGTTACATTTTTTAAATATTCTCAAAATATGTTCTCGTTCAAAATTTTTAACTGCATCCTTTAATGAATCGGGAAAGTTTGCAACTGTATAACTCCCGCGTAAATTATCTGATAAATTTTGCGGTTGAATAATGTCTTCTTTTGCAAAAATCACAGCACGTTCAATTACATTTTCCAATTCTCTTACTCCGCCGGGCCAATTGTGAGAAAGCAGAATTTTCATTGTTTCATTATTAACGCCAAGCACTTTCTTGCCCATCTCATTACAATGTTTTTCAATAAAATGATTTACTAAAATTGGTATGTCGTCTTTTCTCTCATTTAATGACGGAAGTTTGATTTCAATTACATTGAGCCTATAGTACAAGTCTTCTCTGAATTGTCCGGCTATGGCTTTTTCAAAAAGATTTTGATTTGTAGCGGCAATTATCCTCACATCCGAAGCAATTGGTTTTACACCTCCAACCGGTAAAAATTGTTTATCCTCAATTGCACGAAGCAGTTTTACCTGCAGGTTTAATGGCAGATCACCAATCTCATCAAGGAATAATGTTCCGCCATCAGCGACTTTAAATAATCCCGCTTTTTCATCCGTAGCGCCAGTGAAAGAACCTTTTTTATGCCCAAATAATTCACTTTCAATTAAATTCTCCGAAATGGCGCCACAGTTTACGGGTAAAAATATTTTATCTTTTCTACAGCTGTTAAAATGAATTGCTTTTGCCACAAGTTCTTTCCCAGTTCCACTTTTTCCATAAACTAAAACATTGCTGTTTGTTTGTGCAACCTGTGTGATTAATTCAAATACTTCTTTCATTGCATCGCTTTTGCCAATAATATTTTGGAAACCGGCTTCTGCAGAAACACGCTGCCGAAGCAATTTATTTTCAAGTGATATTTTTTTATAGTCAACCAGTCTTTTAACTCGAAGCAGCAAATCATCAAACTCAATCGGTTTAATCAAATAATCAAATGCACCGGCACGCATTGCGTCTATTGCAGTTTTTACTGATGCATATGCCGTCATTATTATGAAAAAAGTGTTTGGACTTAATTTTGCTGCTTGATTCATCAGTTCAATCCCATCAACATTAGGCATTTTGATATCTGAAATAACAATATCAAAGTCACTTGATTTTATTTTTTCTAGAGCTTCTGTGCCATCCTGAGCAATATCCGGCGAATATCCTTCTTCTTCGAGAACCATTTTTAAAGATTCTCTGATTGCTTTTTCATCATCTGCTATTAAAATTCTTACAGGCATTTTAACTCCAATTTATTTTTCATCCCGTGGAATTCTTATAAAGAAAGTGCTGCCTTTCGAAACTTCACTTTCAACCAGAATTTCACCATTTAATTTTTTTATAATACTGTAACTTACCGATAAACCGAGTCCGGTACCTTTTCCTACATTTTTGGTAGTGAAAAAAGGATCGAATATTTTTAAGGCGGTTTCGGAATCCATTCCACATCCATTATCTGTTATAGAAATAAAAATGTTTTCATCATTGTGATATGTTTTAACAAAAACATTCCCTGTGCCGTCAATTGCATCAAGAGCGTTAATTAAAATATTTACAAACACCTGCAAAACCTGGTCGGGCACAACTTTTACAAACGGAATATTAGGATCGAATTCGGTTTCAAAATTTACTTTTTTCACCCGCTTATCATATTTAACAATACCCACCGCAGTTTTAACGATATCCGTAATTTGAATTGTGATTTTTTCATAGCTCGGTGGACGGGAAAAATCGACAAGTTCACGGACAATTTTCGAAATTCTGTCAATATTTTCTTTAATCAAAACAAGCTGCTCGCCAAGATTCTCATCTTTATTTTTTCTTTGTATCAGCTGTACAAGAGAAGAAATTGATGCCAGTGGATTTCCGATTTCATGAGCAATTCCTGCAGCAAGCTGACCAATTACAGCAAGTTTTTCCGATTGATCAATTTGCTGTTGAAGCTGTTTAACAATCGAAACATCTTTAATAATTACTGTTCTGCCGGAATATTCTCCATTCTGACTTGGAAGCCTGGCAACACTTAGTTGAACAGGAATTATTCTGCTATCTTTTGTACATCTTTCCGTGTCAACAATTAAAACTTCACTGCTTTGTTTTACATTATCTATAATAAAATTCAATTCCTGAAAATACTTATCAGCGTTTGGCAAAAGCAGGCTTGAAGGTTTTCCAATCACCTCCGCATTTGTGTAACCAAAAATATTTTCCGCCCCTTTATTCCACGAAGTGAATTTTTCTTTGCTGTCTATTACAATAATTGCTGTTTCCGAAGTGTGCAAAATGTTATTTAAATATTTTTGACTCAACTCTAATTTTGCCCGCAGACGATCCCTGTCTTTTTCCAATTGTTTAATTTGAGCATTTTGATAAATCATGCTGTAACGAGCAAACAACTGCTCAAACACTTCATCGATAAATCCTAAAATAATCAGCGGATCATACGCCACGGATTTTTCTTTTTGAAATATATTTAGCAACGTGTTTCTGCCAAATCCAAAAATCTGACTTATTTCAATAAGATTAATTTCTGCTTTTGAAAAAAGTGTATAAATGTCTATTAAATATTGGTCAGCTAATTTATAATCGGCCGTTACAACCAATTCGCAAAGAATACCCAAACTGCTTTCTACAAATGTAACCTTTTGCGATTCAGATAATTTTTTATCGAATGCAATGTCTAATTTTTCAAACCAGGAATCAAAAATTTGCTGAAAATATCGATTAATAATTTCTACGATTAATTTTTTCATTTCATCAAAAAAACTTTTGCTACATCAATAAGTAAAGATGGATTATGAATCAATGCTGTTTTAAATAAATTTCCCAAAGACCTTTTTTCAGGTGGAATTTTGTTGAAGGCATGCGCAATGCTATTGAATTTCTTGTCATCAAAATTGTAGATACCATCTTTCAGCCGATTATAAATCTCATGCCGCTTTCCAACCCGTTCGTACCAAAGTTTATCATAATTGAATATGTGATCTGGTTTGTTTGCCAAAATTGCATCGGCTGCAACCTCACCAGCAATGCTTCCGCCAATCATTCCTGTATGAATTCCACCACCCGAAAGTGGGTTTACTTGGTGAGCTGCATCTCCGGCAAGTAAAATTCCTGGTGCAAAAATATTTTTCAATGTTAATGTTGATGGAACTCCTCCTGCAATCTGTGTCAATGTTGTTGAATTTGGATATTTTTTTTCCATAAAATGATTCAAAAAAGTTTGCGCAGAATGCTTTTTGCCAATTAGTCCGCTCACTCCCAAGCCGATATTTGCTGCCCCATTTGCTTTTGGGAAAATCCAGAAATACCCTTTTGGCGCATACTCTTCTCCGAAATAAAAATAGCATGTGTTCGGATCGACAGGAATTTCAGCAGCAGTAATCTGCACACAACTTTCCATATCACGAAAATCAGTGTGTGTTTTAATTCCTGCCCATCTTCCAACCCGTGATTCAACTCCATCGGCAGCTATAACAATTTTTGAACGAAGCTCTTTTTGCTCGCCGCGATATTCGTATTTTACTCCTGCAACTTTATCATTTTCAAAAATTAAACCGTTGACATAAGCCCGTGTCAATATTTCCGCACCTTCTTTCACAGCAAGTTTAGATAATTCATAATCAAAAATTCTTCGCTCAAGCACAAATCCCGTTTCTTCCAAAGGAAGAATCACTTCGGTATCATCAGGAGAAATCATAGAAAATTTATTTATATGTGACGAAATAAATCTCACGCTTGGTTCAATAAATTCTTCCAATCCTTTTTTAGTAATTGCTTCACCGCAACGGACAGGATAACCAACATCGCGATCTTTTTCAAGAATTATAACAGAAATACCCTTCGATGCCGCAAACCTTGCCGCTGTTGAGCCGGCAGGTCCGGCTCCGACAACGATTATATCATATTCGTTTCTCATTTATTTTCAAAGTTGAGCAGATCAACTTTTCCTTTCTTTAATTTTTTCTTTGTTAAATTTTATTGCTTCAATCGGGCATGACCAAACGCATTTGCTGCAGTTTGTACATCTTTCTTCGATGATTTTTATTTCAGCCTCTTTTAGTTCAAATGCATCTTCGGGACAAACACCGACACAGCAACCGCAAAAATCACACTTATCAGGAATTATTTCTATTAAAAGCAAAATCTTTACCTTTCTAAATATTTAGAATGCTAAAATATTCATAATAAGTATTAATTAAAAAAGAAAGCTGAATGCGGAACAATAATTTTGATGAGGATTATTTTACAACAGCGATTATAGGCCCAAAGTTGTTAATATTATCTGTCATTCCCTGATCAGGATAATAAAATTCAGAAATTCCGCCATCGAGAAAAAGAGCGTTTGCACAATTGCTTCTTTTGAAATATTCTGCAAAATCAAAAAAGCTTACCGGTATTTTAGAAATCGCAAAAAGGATTTCGCCATTTTTCATAATTCCAACTCC
>PFVB01000190.1:0-8267 GCA_002790395.1 Ignavibacteriales bacterium CG_4_9_14_3_um_filter_34_10
ATAATCGTGTTCCATCATCAGCAGAAGTTTTTAATGGATACAATCCTGTTTCGGGTGCTTTCAAATACCCTGTCCAACGAGCTGAAAAATTATCTTCACCAATTTCTTTTGCAGGACTTCTGTCATCCCAATGAAAATTAACATTCTCATCAATTCTTTTCAGTTTTGGAGTTCCTTCAAGATTTTTATTATCAAAATATTCTGCGTTCAATCCATTTGTTTTCATTGATTGATCAGTGAATAAAAATTCTGATGGAATTCCTTCAGCATCACCTTCAAGAATTACGCCTTGTGAAAATTCTATTTTAATTTTATCTGAATATTTTTTCTTTAATGCATCAAGCGGAGAAACTGGATTAATCGGAGTTACATAAGCACTTCCGCCACCGCCGGTTCTTGCTTTTGCTGCACTTGGACCAATCACTGCAAGTGTTTTTATTTCATTTTGTTTCAGTGGCAAAATATTTTTTTCATTTTTTAATAATACAATTGATTCGAGCGAAGTTTGATAAGCTATTTTTCTGTTTTCTTTTGAGTTAACCAAAGATGGATTTTCTTTCCATTCAGGTTGATCGAATAATCCAAGTTTAAATATCACTGTGAGAATTCTTCTGACTTTATCATTAATTGTTTCTATTGGAATACTGTTGTTCTTGATTTTCATTGTCAGAGATTCTTTATGCATATATTTTCCATCAGGCATTTCGAGATCCATTCCACCTTTTGCAGTTGGTATTGTTGAATGAACTGCGCCCCAATCACTCATTACTAATCCTTTGAAGCCCCATTCTTTTTTGAGTTTATCAATCAGCAAATAATCATTCTCTGCTGCGTAATGCATATTAACTTTGTTGTATGAATTCATCACGCACAAAACATCTGCTTCTTGAACAGCAGCTTTGAATGCAGGGAAATATATTTCATTCAATGCACGCTCGCTAACTAAAACATCAACAAACATTCTTTCATGTTCCTGATTGTTCGCAGCAAAATGCTTTATTGTTGCAGCAACTCCTTCTTTCTGAACACCTTTAATATATTCAACAGCCAATTGAGAAGTTAAATATGGATCTTCGCCAAAGTATTCAAAATTTCTTCCATTCATCGGAAGGCGTTCGATATTTACTCCCGGACCAAGAATAACATGTCTTCCTTTTCCTTTTGTTTCTCTTCCTATTCCACCGCCAACTTGATTAATTAGTTCGGGATTCCAAGTTGCAGCCATTGCAATTGAAGCCGGAAATGCTGTTGACGGATCCCACCGAACTCCAACAGGACCATCAGTCATTCTTAACTCAGGTATTTCAAGTCGTGGAATTGGTTTTGTTGCGAATCCTGTTCCGCCGAGCATATCAATTTTTTCATCAAGAGTCATTCGCTGAAGTAAGTCTTCAACACGTTTTTCTATCGGTTGTGAGGCGTCTTTGTAAATCATTTTTTCTTGTCCATAAATCAGTGTTGAAATGAATAATAAAATAATTAGATGTTTCATTTTTATTTTTATCTCCGGATAGTTTATGTGTTAACCTTCTACAAGTCATCCGTCAATTGACGGAGACGGATGTCGAACCACGACAAACATTATACATTTTACATTATTCACTTTACATTATTCAAAGAGTGTTTTAACAGCCATTCATAGATTTCAGGATTATTATATGTCTCAGTCCAAGCGTCATGATTGGCTTCGGGATAGACAGTAAATTTGACTTCACCGCCATTTCGTTTCATTGTTTCAACCATTACTTCAGATGAACTTACAGGAACAACAACATCTTTTGCACCGTGAAAAGCCCAAACAGGAAGCTTGCCCATCATCATTGCAGCGAACGGATCACCCCAACCACAAATTGGAATTATCGCTGCAATACGATTTGGAATTTCTGCTGCAAGTTTCCAAGTTCCGTTTCCACCCATGCTTAATCCAGTAACATAAATTCTGTTTTCATCAATTTTATATTTAAGAATTATATCATCGAGCAGGGCTATCAAATCGTTTGTTTCCCATCTTTTATCCTTCGGGCATTGAGGAGAAACAACCACAAACGGGAAATCTTTTCCCTTTTCAACTAATTTTGCAGGACCGTGAACTTTAACTAATTCTAAATTATCACCTCTCTCTCCTGCTCCGTGAAGAAACAACAGCAATGGCACTTTATCTTTTTGCTCGTAATCTTTCGGCAAATATAAAAGATAATTCATATTCACATCTTTTTGATACTTTCCCATAAAACTATACCCGGTTTGATTACTGTTTTTTGTTTTTATTATTGAAGTGTTTGAACAGCCAATTAATCCCGCCAAAACAGCAACTAATATAATCTTAGCTAAATATTTTTGTAACATCATTTTATCTCCTATTCTACTATTTGAAATGACGTTTCTTTCACATCCACAGAATTAGTCCCGACGAAAACCTGAAAATCTCCGCTCTCAAGAACATAGTCCATATTGATGTCATAAAATTTTAGTTTATCCGGAGTAATTGTGAATTCAACATGTTTTGTTTCTCCGGGTTTCAAAGAAATTTTTTTGAAGTCTTTTAATTCTTTAACCGGACGGGTTACGCTTCCAACTAAATCTCGAATGTAAAGTTGGACAACTTCTTTTCCTTCTCGTGTGCCGGTGTTTTTTACATCAACAAAAACTTTGAGCGATTCATTTTTCTTAATTTCTTTTTTATCAAGAGTTAAATTTGAATATTCAAAAGTTGTGTAACTCAATCCAAATCCAAATGGATAAAGTGGAGTGTTATCTAAATCCATATAGTAAGATGTGTAATGATTTTTTGGGTCGTGCGGTCTGCCTGTATTTTTATGATTATAGTAGATTGGAATTTGTCCGACATATCGTGGAAAAGTAACAGTCAATTTTCCACTTGGATTAACATCACCGAATAAAATATCTGCAACAACACTTCCAGCAGAAATTCCGGGATACCAAGCTTCAACAATTGCAGGAATATTTTCCTGAAGCCATGGAATTGTAAGTGGTCTTCCATTCATTAAAATAACAACAATTGGTTTTCCGATTTTATAAAGTTCTTTCAACAAATCTTCCTGAACGCCGGGCAAATCAAGAGTTGCACGTGAACTCGCTTCGCCACTCATATTTCTTGTTTCACCAACAACAGCAATAATCACATCAGATAATTTAGCAACATTAATTGCTTCATTAAATCCACTCTTATCATTGCCGGTAATCTTACAACCTTTTGCATAATTTATTTTTACATCTTTACCTATTTTATTTTTAATTCCATCGAAGATAGATACCACATCATTGCTATCACCCAAAGCTGACCAACCGCCAAGTGGATCTGAAATTGATTTTGCTAAATATCCAACAACAGCAATTGATTTTAATTTTTTATCCAGTGGCAAAAGATTTTTTTCATTCTTTAAAAGTACAATTGATTCTAACGCAACTTCTTTTGTTGCATCAACAATTTCTTTGCTTTTAATTGTTTTCTGTTCACGTTCTTCATTACAATATTTGAATGGATCATCGAACAAACCAAGCTTGAATTTTGCAATCAACACACGACGCACAGCAGCATCAACTAATTTTATATCTATTTTTCCTTCGCGAACAAGATTTGCGAGATGAGAATAATATGCATTTGCTTCCATATCCATATCGACTGTCGATTCAATACCGAGTTTTGCGGCTTCCTTCAAATCCTTTGCAACTCCGTGTGGAATTAATTCGCCGATTGAATTCCAATCACTGACAACGAAAGCATCTGTTTTCCATTCGTTGCGTAAAATTTGAGTCATTAAAAATTTACTGGCTGAAGAAGGCACACCGCCAATTTCATTGAATGAAGCCATCAATGAACCGGCACCTGCTTCAACACCTGCTTTGTAAGGAGGCAAATAAAAATCTCTGAAATTTCTTTCTGATAAATCCACTGTGTTGTAATCTCTTCCACCTTCAGCTCCGCCGTAACCTGCATAATGTTTAACACAAGCAAGAATTGTATTATTTGCAGATAAATCATTTCCCTGATAACCACGGACACGAGCTGCAGCCATTTGAGAACCGAGATAAGGATCTTCGCCGCTTCCTTCCATAATTCTTCCCCAGCGAGGATCTCGGGCAATATCGACCATAGGATTGAAAGTCCAATGAATTCCTGCTGAGGAGGCTTCTAATGCTTGCATTCGGGCAGATTTTTCGACCAGTGAAGGATTCCATGAACTTGCCTCAGCTAAAGGAACGGGGAAAGTGGATACATAACCATGAATTACATCAAGCCCGAAAATCAAAGGAATTTTTAATCGTGATTCTTCAGCAGCAATTTTCTGCATCTTGCCAGTCAATTTAGAACTAACAACATTTAAGAAGGAACCAACTTTTCCTTTTCGGATTAACTCATCACTGCCTTCGGTTGGTTTTCCAGTTTCCACACCAGTTGCCCAGCCACCGCTATATTGGACAAGCTGCCCGACTTTTTCTTCGAGTGTCATTAATGCAAGAACAGAATCTGCTCTTTGTTCAAAAGATTTCTTTTGCGAAAAAATCGAAATGCTGATGAAAAATATAAACAGTAATTTTTTCATTTATTTTTACTCATTATTTTTTTTGATAAACACGTACATAATCAACCTCCATCTGCTGAGGCCAGGTAGTTGACAAATCCGGATTTCCAGGCCAATTACCGCCAACTGCAACATTAAGTATTAAATGAAACAATTGGTCAAATGGTGCAGGATATTGCTGACCATTGGTGAACCAATTTTTCTGTGTCAAGTATAATTTATCATCAACGTACCAACGCATTTCATTTTCTTCCCAATCAAATCTGAAAGTATGAAAGCTACCTGCAAATGTACCTGTCGAAAGTGTGTAATTCCCGCCGGTGTGAGTATTATTTGGCGGGGTTCCGCCATAATGAATTGTACCATAAACTTTATCAGTTTCATGTCCAAGTAATTCCATTATATCAATCTCTCCGCTTGCAGGCCAGCCGCCATAAACCCATTTTGTAGGCAGCAACCAGATTGCCGGCCATAAACCTTGTCCATAAGGAAGTTTTGCACGAATTTCAAATCTTCCATACTTCCAATCGCCTTTATTTACTGTACGCATTCTTGCCGAAGTATAATATCTCGTTCCGTCTGTTCCTGTATATTCTTCCTGACGGGCAACAATTGTTAATTTACCACTTGAAACAAACGAATTTTCATTTCTGTCGGTATAATATTGAAGTTCATTATTCCCGCCACCATGTCCATTAACTTCATAACTCCATTTTGTTAAATCAACTTCAGTTCCGTTAAACTCATCATTCCAAACCAAATTGTATCCTTCAATTGCAAGAGAATCCGTATTATCCTTTGTTTTAGCAGGATTATCATTTTTCGAGCAATTGGAGAATGCGAATGTTGACAGAGCAAAAAATACAATTAAAATCTTTTTCATAAATCCCACATTTTAATTTGCAAATTTAGGTTTAAATCCTTTCAGTCCGTAAAATACAATGTAAGCATAACATAAAACCGGAATAAAGAATGCATGGTGAATGCCGATGTTATCAGCAAAATAACCTTGTAAAACAGGAAGCAAAGCACCGCCAACAATTGCCGTACAAAGGATTCCTGAAGCCTGACCTGTGTGTTTTCCAAGTCCGTCAATTGAGAGGGTGAATATTGTTGGGAACATAATTGAGTTGAACAATCCGACAGCAAGAATTGACCACATCGCAACTTGCCCGTTTGTCAGCATCGAAACAATTACAAGAACGGCAGCAACCAATGCATTGAATGCAAGCATCAGATTTGGTTTTACAACTCTTTGAATCCCCGAGCCAAAAAATCTTCCTACCATTGCTCCGCCCCAATAGAATGAAACAAATTTGCCTGCATCAGCTTCTTTCAATCCTGCAATAAATGGTTGTCCAAGATAATTAACAAGGAAAGAACCAATAGAAACTTCTCCGCCGACATAAACAAAAATTGCAACAGCACCTAATACCAAATGTTTGTAACTCCAAGCACTTTTGTGCTGATCCTGTGAATTTTCTGCCTTACCATCACTTGACTGAACATCGGCAGCTTCAACTTTCGGTAATTTAATTATTGCAAAAATAGCAGCGATAACAAAAAGAGCAGCCGCAAGCCCTAAATAAGGCACCTGTACTGCACTAGCTTCAGTAAGTTTATATGCACTAACTTCAGGATTTGACATAACCTTCAGTTCTTCAACTGTTTTTACTGCAACGGAAAGGATTAATAATGAACCGAAAAGCGGAGCAATTGTAGTTCCAAGTGAATTGAAAGCCTGAGTAAGATTTAATCTGCTTGATGCTGTTTCCGGTTTCCCAAGAATTGCAACATAAGGATTAGCAGCTACTTGCAATAAGGTAATACCGCTTGCAAGAACAAACATTGCGGCTAAAAACATCGGGAATGATTGGAAACTTGCTGCAGGGTAGAAAAAGAGACAACCAATTCCTGCAGTAATCAAACCGATTACAATTCCATTTTTATATCCGATTTTCTCAACCAAAATACCGGCAGGAAGAGACACAATTGCATACGCAGTGAAAAAACTAAACTGAATCATCATAACTTGCGTATAATTCAAAGTAAAAACCGCTTTCAGATGAGGAATCAAAATATCATTTAGACAAGTAATGAATCCCCACATAAAAAACAGAGTTGTCAAAATTGTAAGAGCAAAAGAATAATTTTTTCCCGGATCAGAGCCAGAATTTGTATTTGCTGTGTTTACACCTGAGGTCATAATTTCTCCTTATTATTTAATTAGATTAAAGTTCACTTTTTGATCACCGACTGAAACTATAAATTCTCCCGGTTCAACAACAAATTTATTTTCAAGACCGATAAAAGACATCATTTCATTAGTCACTGTAAATTCAACTGTTTTCTTTTCTCCCGGTTTCAATGAAATTTTTTCAAAACCTTTTAATTGTTTATTCGGTCTGGAAATCGTACCAAATAAATCTGTAAGATATAAAAGAACAGATTCTTTTCCGGTAATCGTTCCGGTGTTTTCGACATCTACTTTTACCATAATATTCTCACCGATTTTCGGATTTGGATTTGATATTGTCAAATTTGAATATTTGAAAGTTGTATAACTTAAACCGTAGCCGAAAGTCCACTGCGGATCAATAATATTCGTATCATAAATTTCCATTGGCTTATAATCGTAATGAACAAAATCATTTACAAATTTCGGATAAGTGATTGGTAATTTGCCACTTGGATTAGTATCGCCAGATAAAACATCTGCAATCGCATTTCCGCCTTCCATTCCCGGAAGAAATGAAACTAATATCGCATTCATATTTGGTTCGATTGAATTTATTAATCTTGGTCTTCCTTCAATAAGAACAAGAACTACAGGTTTTCCTGTAGCTGAAATTTCTTTTGCTAAATTTAACTGCGCTGCATTAAGGGTTAAATCATTAATATTTCCGGGCGTTTCACAATATGTCGGTTCACCGAGACATAAAATCACCACGTCAGATTTTTTAGCTTCTTCTACAGCTTTCGAAGTATTGATATCTTTGTCAAAACTACATCCCTCAACGAAATTAACATTTCCATCTCTTACTTTCATTTTTAAAGCTTCAAGTATAGTATTGTTTTCTTGCGGATAAACTGTCTCTTCATTTCCCTGCCATGTGATTGTCCAACCACCGTTCAAAACACTCAGCATATTTGCAGTCGGTCCTGCAACTAAAATTTTATTTCCTTTTTTCAGCGGAAGAATATTTTTTCCATTTTTCAACAGAACAACAGCTTCGCGTGCTGCATCAAGATTGATTTGTTTATTTTCTTTTGATGCAAAAGATTTAACCGTCACGGATTCTGATTTTGGATTATCAAACAAACCTACTAAATATTTTACTCTGAGGATTCTTTCAACAGCCTCGTCAATACGGCTCATCGGCACTTTTCCGTCATTCACAAGTTTTATTAAAATCTCATAAAAAGAAAAATCATAAGGAACCATACTCATATCAATGCCTGCCATTACAGCCATTCTGACTGCTTCCTCAGGTGAATCTGCTACTCTGTCACGTGTATAAAGTCTTTTAATATCCTCCCAATCCGAAACTGTAAATCCTTTGAACTTCCATTCATTTCTTAAAACTTCCGTCAGCAAATGATAATTTGCGTGACCCGGAATTCCATCAACCTCTGCTGAATTAATCATTATAGTTTCTGCACCGGCATCAATAGCTGCTTTGAACGGGGGGAGAAAATATTCTCTCATCATTCTTTCTCCAA
>PFVB01000190.1:8402-8560 GCA_002790395.1 Ignavibacteriales bacterium CG_4_9_14_3_um_filter_34_10
TTGTAAGGTAAACATCCTCACCAAAAGTTTCCCATAATCTTGGCCAGAGAGGTTGTCTTCCCAAATCGAGAACTGGATAAAAATTCCATGGAATTCCCGAAGCCCGTACTTCACGTGATGTAACTTTTCCGGCTTGTCTTTCCAATTCACGATTGAAA
>PFVB01000002.1:0-1645 GCA_002790395.1 Ignavibacteriales bacterium CG_4_9_14_3_um_filter_34_10
AATATGTTGTTACAATATTCAGCACAGTAGCACTTTGTTTTTTTTCAATCCAATGTTTTCCGAAAGCGAGTGTGCAATTGTAAGTTCCTTTCAAAACTATGTTGATGATAATATCAAATGCTTTGTTTGAAAGTCGTTCTGTTGGACTAATAAAATTTCCGGCTGCATTATTTACGAGCGCATCAACTTTACCAAATTTTTCTATTGATGCTTTTAATAAATCTTCAACTTGTTTGTAATCAGAAACATCACAAGGAAACGGAAATAATTCGTTGTTTGTTACAGTAGAAATTTCATCCGCAGTTTTTTTCAGTACATCAATTTTACGACTTGTAATTATGAGTTTAGCACCAAGTTCAGAAAAATATTTTCCCATTGCTTTACCAAGTCCGGTTCCACCGCCAGTGATTAGAATTACTTTATCTTTTAGTGAATCTTCTTTTAACATTGGTGTGTTGAAGTTTTGTTGTGACATAGTTTACCTCAAAAGACTTTTTATTATTTTTTAACAATACATCTAAATTTTGTGTTACAAGGTGTCTTAGAAGCCAGAACAGAAAATCGCCATTCTCACGAAAGTGGGAATCCATTTTTACTATAGGTAGTGGATTCCCGTTTTCACGAGAATGACTCGAAAGTTTTAGCTTATACTTAATGTCTTGAAGTTATTTTAAATACCTATACTTTCAAAAGCAATATTCATTCGCTTCGATTAATCTTTCTGCAATATTTCTTCTAAGCTTTGTTGTGTTCACAAGATCAAACTTTGTAAATCGTTTTAATCCAAGCGTTAATAATTTTAGTTCATCACCTTCTGCAAAAGATGAAATAGCGTGCTTACCATATACATTAATTCTTTCCATCGCATCACTAACATAAACTCTTGTCATATCAACATAAGGCTGCAGTTCAGTTTCACTTCTCATCGTTGCTAATTTTTGTGTGCGAAGAATCGCAGATTCCGAAGTGAAAACTTCAATCAACATATCTGTTAAATTCATAATCACTTCTTGTTCATCAGCTAACTTCTGCATAAACTTTTGAACAGCCATACCTGAAGTCATTAAAATTGCTTTCT
The DNA here is from genome assembly GCA_002790395.1 of Ignavibacteriales bacterium CG_4_9_14_3_um_filter_34_10. Lineage (GTDB taxonomy): Bacteria > Bacteroidota > Ignavibacteria > Ignavibacteriales > Melioribacteraceae > UM-FILTER-34-10. The sequence continues at coordinate 1,079 of PFVB01000002.1, forward strand.
TTGCGTTTTGAATTGCTTTCATTTCCTTAGCGAGAACTCCGGCTGGTTCTTCACCAAATTCCGGGACGCTCATCAACTCTTTTTGAATTGCCATTGCCGGACCCAATAAATTCAGTCTCCCTTTCATCGAACGTTTAACAAGCATATCAACCGTAAGCAAACGATTGATTTCATTTGTGCCTTCAAAAATTCTGTTGATTCTTGAATCGCGATAACCACGTGCAGCAGGATATTCTTCCGAGTAGCCATATCCGCCGTGTATTTGAACTGTTTCATCTACAACATAATCCAAAACTTCTGAACCGAAAACTTTTAACATTGCTGCTTCAATTGCATATTCTTCTGCGGCGCCAATCATAGCTTCGCTGTAGCTTTTTCCACTTGCCATCAATTCGTGTTCTTTATCATTTATCAAACCGCTTGTTCTCATTGTTGCAGATTCAGCAACGAAAATTCTTATAGCTTGTTCAGCTAATTTATATTTGATAGCACCAAAGCTTGCAATAGTTTTTCCAAATTGTTTTCTCTCATTTGCATATTGTGTGGCAATAGTACAAAATCTTTTTG
>PFVB01000002.1:1661-2183 GCA_002790395.1 Ignavibacteriales bacterium CG_4_9_14_3_um_filter_34_10
TGCACATAATTTGTAACGACCAACATTCAAAACGTTGAAAGCAATGTAATGACCTTTACCGATTTCTCCCAAAACATTTTCAACTGGAACTTTTACATTATCCAAAAACAAAGCCCGGGTAGAAGAACCTTTAATTCCAATTTTATTTTCTTCCTGACCACTTGTAAATCCTTGTGATTTAGTATCAATAATAAAGCAAGTAAATTTATCTCCGTCAACTTTTGCAAAAGTAATTAGTATATCTGCAAAGCCGCCATTGGTGATCCACATTTTTTGTCCATTAAGAATGTAGTACTTTCCATCATCAGAAAGTTTTGCAGTTGTTTTTGCAGAAAGTGCATCCGAGCCTGATGTTGGTTCAGTTAAGCAATAAGCTGATTTCATTTCACCACTTGCAAGCTTGGGTAGATATTTTGATTTCTGTTCAGCGTTCCCGTAATAAAGTATTGGAAGAGTTCCAATTCCTGTATGAGCCGCGAATGAAACGCCAAAAGAATAACTTGTTCCTAATTCCATTGCAAG
>PFVB01000002.1:2243-8445 GCA_002790395.1 Ignavibacteriales bacterium CG_4_9_14_3_um_filter_34_10
AAGTAATCCGAGTTCGCCGGCTTTTTCCAATAGTGAAACTGTTAAGCCGGGTTCTTGATGATCAATCGCATCGAGCTTTGGCCAGATTTCGCTTTGAACAAAACTGGCTGCTGTCTCAACCATCATTTTTTGTTCTTCATTAATTTCTTCTGGAATGAAGACACTTTGCGGATCGCTTTCTTTAATTAAGAATTCTCCGCCAAGCAGTACTTTTTTTGTTTCGTCTGACATTTTGATTTCCTCTTATATTTTCTAGTTAATTAATTTTTCTATAAAATTTTTATAAGTCTAATTCCAAATCAAATTACTTAGTGTTTCTTAGAGCCTTTGCGTCTTTGTGGCAAAACAAAATATTAATAATTGAGTTAAGATTCATAGCCGCGAAGTAACCAAGACACGAAGGATCACAAAGCACTTTTCAAACACAAGCTAATTTCTAATTCAGCAATTCATATATTCCAGCAACACCCTGTCCACCGCCAATGCATGCTGTTACCATTCCATATTTTTTATTTCTTCTTCTTAACTCGTTAAGAATTTGTACTGTAAGTTTTGCACCTGTACAGCCAAGTGGATGCCCAAGTGCAACAGCTCCACCATTAACATTCAAGATTTCCTCATTCAATCCAAGTTGGCGAATTACTGAAAGCGATTGAACTGCAAAGGCTTCATTCAATTCAATCAAATCAATATTGTTCAAATTCATTCCAACTTTCCTTAATGCTTTTGGAATTGCAGCAACTGGTCCCACTCCCATTATTCTTGGATCAACACCAGCAACTGCATACGAAACTAATCTTGCTATTGGTTTAAGATTTAATTCTTTAACCATCTCCTCTGACATTACTAGAACGAATGCAGCACCATCAGAAGTTTGTGATGAGTTGCCGGCGGTAACAGTTCCCTTTTCTGCAAATACTGGTTTTAATTTTGCCAATGCTTCAACTGTTGTATCTGCACGTGGTCCTTCATCTGTATCAACAATAAATTTTTTTGTTTTCTTTTTATTACCTTCAACATAAACGTGTTCAACTTCAATAGGGACAATTTGATCTTTAAAAAACCCATTCTTTATTGCATTCACTGCTTTCATATGCGAATTATATGAAAACAAATCTTGGTCTTCACGCAAGATTTTAAAATCCTTTGCAAGTTCTTCGGCAGTTAATCCCATTCCCAAATAATAATTTGGATTATTCTTTGCGAGCATAAAATTTGGTGCAAGTTTCCATCCTGTCATCGGGACGAGTGACATTGATTCAACTCCACCGGCGATTATACAATCCATCATACCGGATTGAATGCGTGCGACTGCAGTTGCAATTGTATCTATTCCCGATCCGCAAAATCTATTTACGGTCGAGCCGGGAGTTTCAATCGGAAGTGATAAAAGTGAGATCATTCTTCCAACTTGCAATCCTTGTTCCGCTTCAGGAAATGCGTTTCCAACAATAACATCATCAACACGATGTGGATCGAGCTGCGGAACAGATTTCATCAAATGTTTAATTACTTCTGCGCCGAGATCATCCGGACGGGAAAAACGGAATCCACCTTTTTTCGCTTTACCGATAGCGGTTCTGAATCCGGCTACTATATATGCTTCTCTCATAATTTTTCTTCTTCTTTAATTTTTAAAATTCTTGTTAATTAATTTCTCAATGGTTTTCCGGTTGTAAGAATGCTTTGAATTCTTTCAAGAGTTTTCTTTTCACCGATCAAACTTAAAAACGCTTCCCGTTCTAAATCGAGCAGATATTGTTCTGATACCAACGAACCTTCAGACAGATCACCGCCGCACATAATGTAGGCAAGCTTCTCTGCTATTTTCTTATCGTGATCTGTTATATAATTTCCTAATCGAAATGAATGAATTCCTAAAAGTAGAGTTGCAAGTACAGTGCGTCCTAAAACTTTAACATCATTTCTTAGAATCGGTTTTGTGTAACCTCTATCCGCCAAAAGTATTGCTTCTTTTTTTGCATCGGCAATTACACGATTTGGATTAACAGAATAAGTGTCTTGTCCTTTTCTGAATATTCCCATATCAAAAGCTTCTGCTGCAGATGTTGAAACTTTTGCTGTTGCGATATTCATAAATCTTTTTTGAAGTTCGGGAAGCTCAAGTCCATTTTCAATATAACTATCAGAAGCGCGCAATGTCATTTCTTTTGTGCCGCCGCCTGCTGGAATAATTCCCACACCAACTTCAACTAAACCAATATATGTTTCGGCAGATGCATTAACTTTGTCGGCGTGCAAGCAAACTTCGCAGCCGCCGCCAAGCACTAATGAATGCGGTGCAACAACAACCGGAATGTTTGAGTATCGAACGTGCATTGTTGCGCTTTGAAATTGTCGAACTGCCAAATCTATTTCATCAAACTCCTGCTCTGTTGCAAGCATAAACATCATTGCCAAATTTGCGCCGGCAGAAAAGTGCTGTCCATTATTTCCAATAACTAATCCTTTAAAATCTTTTTCTGCAATCTCAATTGATTTATTAATTGCTTCAAGAATTTCTGAGCCGATTGAATTCATCTTTGTTTGGAATTCAAGATTTACAATTCCATCACCAATATCGTGTAAAGTTGCACCTGAATTTTTCCACACCGGTTCATTTGCACGATAGTTATCAAGAATAATAAAATCACCTTTGCCTGGAATTTCTTTGTAGGAATTTGATGCGATGTCGTAAAAATTTTTCTTTCCATTTTCAGATTTATAGAACGAAGTAAATCCGCTTTCCAGCATTTTCAAAACCCAATCAGCGGGCTTCATATTTGCTTCGATCATTTTATCAACAGTTTTCTTTACGCCAAGTGCATCCCAGGTTTCAAACGGACCTAATTCCCAACCGAAACCAGCACGCATTGCATCATCAAGTTTATAAAGTTCTTCAGAAATTTCTGGAATTCTCTTCGATGAATATTGGAAGATGTAAAAATTAAGTGTGCGTAAAAATTCACCAGCTTTATCTTTGCCGCCATGCAAAACTTTTAATCTATCTTTTAGATTATCAATTGGTTTGGCAGCAGCAACAGAAGCCATATTTGATTTTGGACTTGGTTTATATTCAAAGGTTTCTGTATCAAGTTCAAGAATTACTTTCTCACCTTTTTCATCTTTCGATTTTTTATAGAAACCTTGTCCAGTTTTATCACCGAGCCAATTGTTCTCTACAAGTTTGTTCACATAATCCGGAATCGCAAAAAGATCGCGGGCTTCATCGTTCGGGCAATCGTTAAAAACATTATTAGCAACTTTGACAAGAGTATCAATTCCAACAACATCTGCAGTTCTGAATGTTGCAGATTTTGGTTTGCCGGTTAAAGGTCCGGTGAGAGTATCAATTTCTTTTACACTCAAGCCCAATTCTTTTTTCAATTTGAATACTGCCATAATGCTAAAGACACCGATTCTATTTGCAATGAATGCCGGTGTGTCTTTGCAGAGAACTGTTGTTTTGCCAAGATACAAATCGCCATACCACATCAAGAATTCAACAACATCTTTACTTGTTTTTGGTGTTGGAATAATTTCTAACAATTGTAAATAGCGAGGCGGGTTAAAAAAGTGTGCGCCGCAAAAATGTTTTTGAAAATCTTCGCTTCGTCCTTCATTCATTAAATGGATTGGAATTCCAGATGTATTTGTTGTCATTAAAGTTCCGGGCTTGCGAAACTTTTCAACATTATCAAAAACTTTCTTTTTGATTTCAAGATTTTCAACAACAGCTTCGATGATCCAATCCACATTTGAAAGCCAATTCATATTGTCTTCAAAATTTCCGGTTGTAATTCTTGAAGCATAATCTTTACTATAAATTGGTGATGGTTTTGCTTTGAGAACATTTTGCAGATTGTCATTTGCAATTCTGTTTCTTACAACAGCATCTTGCAAAGTAAGACCTTTTTTCTTTTCGGAATCGTTTAATTCCCTTGGTACTATATCCAGCAAATAGACATTGCATCCAATATTTGCAAAGTGTGCAGCTATGCGAGAGCCCATTACGCCGGAACCAAGTACCGCTACTTCATTGATTTTTCTTTTCATAATGTTTGTCTTTTAGTTTGTATGATTTGTGTTTAGTTGTTCTGAATAAATTTTTTCAATTAAATCTTGATAATTCTTTTTTATTACTCTGCGCTTTAATTTTAACGTCGGTGTCAATTCTCCCGAATCAATTGTCCAATCTTTCTCTACCAATTCAAATTTTTTAATTTGTTCGATGTGCCCAAATCGTTTATTGTAATGCTGAATCTCTTTCCATATTCTTTCTTTAATTGCTTTGTTACAACTGACACCTTTTTCAAGATATTCTTTTACACTTTTTTTCTCGCACCATTTTTTTATGAAATCAAATTCCGGAACAACAAGAGCAGCACAGAATTTTTCATTCTCACCAATCACCATAATATTTCTGATGAATAAAGATTCTTTCATTTTATTTTCAATTGGAAGCGGTGCGACAAATTTTCCTCCTGATAATTTAAAAATTTCTTTTACTCTATCGGTAATTTTTAAATACTTGTTATCAACCATAACTCCAATATCACCGGTGCGAAACCAGCCATCTTCATTAATTGCTTTTTTCGTTTCTTCCGGTTTGTTGTAGTAGCCGATCATTACGTTTGGACCTTTGGTTAAAATTTCACCGGTTTCCGAATCAAGTTTTATTTGAACATCGGGAATAGTGCAACCAACAGTGCCAATGTAATAATCTTCAAAGCGGTTGCAAGTAATTACTGGAGAAGTTTCAGTAAGTCCGTATCCTTCAACAATATTAACTCCGGCAGCCGTAAAAATTCTTCCAAGTCGTGGCTGAAGTGCAGCAGCACCACTGATAATTCCTTTCACTTCACCACCGAGAGCTTCGAGCCATTTAGAAAAAACAATTTTTCGCGCAGCCCAAAGCCGTAAATCGTAGAACCAATTTGTTTTGCCTTGAGGATTATAATGATTCGCTAAGTTAACAGCCCAACCGAAGATTGCTTGCTTAGGCCATTTCAAAGCCCTCCCCTTTTCCATTATTTTATCATAAATTTTTTCAAGAAGGCGCGGAACGGTGGTAAAATAATTTGGTTTTATTTCTTTTAGATTCTCCCCAACTTTATCAATACTTTCAGCATAATAAATCGAAGCACCTATTTTCATATAATAATAAACTGCTGTTCTCTCGAAGATGTGACAAATAGGAAGAAAGCTTAATACACGATGCGTGCTATTTATCGGCATAATTTGTTGAATTGAATTTACATTACTCAAAATATTTTTATGAGAAAGCATTACACCTTTTTGAGTGCCAGTCGTGCCCGAAGTATAAATAATAGTTGCTAAATCATCTGACTTAACGTTTTCTTTAATTTTATTAAGTCGGTCACGTAATGACTCATCAGCAAGTTCAAGAATTTCTTTCCAATGTTTTTTCCCTTCGAGTTTATCAAATGAATAAATATCAATCAGTGATTTCACTTTTTGTTTGATTGAAAATATTTTCTGATACAAATCATCATTTGCAACAAAAGCATATTTCACTTCCGCATCATTAAAAATATATTCATACTCTTGAACACTTATGTTTGGATAAATCGGAACATCAACACAACCGGTTTGTAAAATTCCAAGATCAACAAAATTCCATTCCGTTCTGTTTTGTGATATAATTGCAATTTTATCGCCTGCCTCAATGCCCAGTTTCAAAAGCCCCATACTAAATTGATCGATTAATGATTGAACGGTTTCTGCATTGTAATTTATCCATTTATTCTCTTTTTTATCGGAGATACAGTTTTGATTAGGAAGGTTTTCAAGCTGGTAGGGAATCAAATCGAAAAGTCTTTTTGGTTCAGTCATTACAACCTCAATATTTATTTATAAATAACAATTAAGAATTTTACGATGTCAAAATAAACCAACAAGGCGAAGAAAGCAAGCGAAATTTCGCTGACAATGAAATTTTGCCATTTTATTTAATTAATTATTAATTATATTTCAAACAAAAAAAATAAGATTTTGGATAAGAAAAGAAATCATATAAAATTGATTTTAGGGTTAAAACTAAAACAACTTCGACAAGAAAAACACCTTTCATTAATTGAAGTGGCAAGTAAAAGTTCTCTTTCTGTTTCTTACTTAAATGAAATTGAGAAGGGTAAAAAATACCCTAAAGTGGAAAAGATTGCTCAACTCGCTCAGGTTT
>PFVB01000192.1 GCA_002790395.1 Ignavibacteriales bacterium CG_4_9_14_3_um_filter_34_10
CTACTGATGATATTCTTTGGCGTTTGGAAAGACATAATCTTGGCTGGGGAAGATTTACTAAATCCGCTACTGATGATATTCTTTGGCGTTTGGAAAGACATAATCTTGGCTGGGGAAGATTTACTAAATCCGGTATTCCTTGGCATCTTGTTTACTTTGAGGATTTTGGTTCCAAATCTGATGCTCTCAAACGTGAACGTCAAATTAAAAAAAGGAAAAGTAGAAAATATATTGAGGATTTAATTCGTCTCGCAGGAGGTCGTCCCGTTCCACCTGCTGATTTGTCAAAATTAGGGAGGCTGAAGGTTTAGCTTATTAAGAAGCAATAAAACTTTACCAGACAGAGAAATACGCATAAAAAGTTTGATTATCACCCTTGCTTAAATTCTGAAGTCAGGATTTTTTATCAAACCATTTGAACAATTAAAGAGTAAACATCAATAAGTTTAGTTATTGTATGGCAGGAAAACTTTGCTTTTATAATTCGGTAAATTCTAAATGTGAGTTTTTTGAAGTACATTACTAAATTTTACAAAAAAACTCCTTCAAAAAGAAGGAGTTTTGTGAGCGCGGGTGGGCTCGAACCACCGACCCTTTGCTTAAAAGGCAAATGCTCTACCCCTGAGCTACGCGCCCTTTTGTCAGAATTTTAGGGTCGAAATTTAAGATTTATTTTGATTTTGTACAAACTTTTTTGAACTTTTTCATTAACCAATTATCTTTTTTATATCCTTGTCTCTGCCTAAAAGAATCAGAATGTCTCCGTTTTCGATAATTGTACTTGCTGTCGGCACACCGTAAATGCGGTCTTTTGTCGTTTTTTCGCCTGTTTCTTCATTGATAATAATATATTGCCGCTTGATTGTAATCAAATTCACATTAAACCTTATACGAAGATCAATTTCCTGAAGAGACTTTCCCACAAAATCCTTTGGAGCTTTAATCTGAACAATTGTATAATCTTCACCAAGCGGGATATAGTCCAAAATGTCATCATTCACCAAACTTGAAGCAACTTTTCCGGCAATTTCAAGTTCAGGATTAATAATTTGATGAACGCCAAGTTTTTCAAGAATAATTTCCTGAATTTTGGATGAAACCCGGGCTACAATTTTTTTTACACCCATTTGAAGCAATAAAACCGAAGTAAGAGTCGTGTTTTCAAAATTGGTCCCGATAGAAACAATTACCGCATCAACATTTTCAACGCCGGCAGTTTTCAGCGCCCGCTCGTCGGTAGAATCCAACCGGATAGCATAAGTAACTTTATCTTTAATATCCTCAATAATTTCCATGTCTTGGTCAACCGCAATAACTTCAGCACCTCTTTCGGCTAATGTAGTTGCTACACTCCAGCCAAAATCTCCCAAACCAATAACCACAAATTTTTTATTCATTTTTTAACCTCATTATAAAATTGAAATATCTTCTGTAGGTAAATCTAATTCATATATTTCTCTTGTTTTGATAATACTATAAATAAAAGCCAGCGGACCAACTCTGCCAATCAGCATAAGCAAAATTATTACAAGTTTTCCGATTTCTGACAATGAAGATGTAATTCCTCTTGATAATCCTACAGTTCCAAAAGCACTGAAAGCCTCGAATGTCAAATCAATAAGTGACTTTTCCTCAAAAATTGTAAGTATAAAAATTCCCGTTGAAATTATCGAAATACTTAAAAACGTTTTTAGTAATGCACCCAAAACTGTCTTTTGCGGAATCGTTCTGTTTTTCATTGTAACATGTTTTTTCTCTTTTATCAATTGCCAACTGCTGATAATCAATATAGCAAATGTAGTTGTTTTTATTCCACCGCCGGTACCGCCGGGAGAAGCACCGACAAACATTAAAAACAGAAAAAACAAAATAATTGGAACTCCCATTTGACCGAAATCGAGAGTATTAAATCCTGCGGTTCTTGATGTAACTGACTGAAAATAAGATGCACTTAGTTTTTCAAAAAATGTCAAATTTTTCAAAGTATTATTAACTTCAGAAAAATAAAAGAACAAAGTTCCGACAATAATTAACAGAACTGTAGTGGAAACAACTATTCTTGCCTGCAAAGGTATTCTTTTAACAGAAAATTCCGCTCCTTTATGTTTACGAAAATACTTTACACTCATCAAAGTTGGAAAACCTAATCCGCCAATAACTATCAGCAAAGAAATTGTAAATGTGAAAAGAAAATTATTCTGAACCAACGGATCCATAAGATTCAGAGACAACAGAGAAAACCCCGCATTACAAAAAGCCGAAATTGAATGAAATATGGAGAAGAAAAGCGCTTCCTGATAATTTGGGAAACTTTGATAAACACTTACAAATAACAATCCGGCTCCGATAAGCTCAATAAAAAAAGTTGAAGTGGTGATAATTACCAAGACTTTTGACACAGCTCCGATGTTTTCTTCACCCAGAATATCATTGATAATAAGTCTGCCGCGAATACCCATTGAACCCGAAAGAAACAATGCAAAAAATGTTGTTAATGTCATCAAGCCGAGTCCACCTATTTGAAACAAACCCATTATTACGAATTTTCCGAATGTTGTAAAGTAAGCAGAAGTATCAACACTTGTCAAACCGGTTACGCAGACCGCACTTGTTGAAGTAAACAGTGCATCAATAAAATTCATATGCCGCAAAACGGTAGAAGCAGGAAGCATCAGCAGAATTGTTCCAATTGCAATTGTAATCATAAAACTCATTACAAAAAGCCGTGAAGGATGTATTTTTAGCTGAAGCACTTCATTATTGTACCACAGTCCTCCAAATATCAATCCGAGTACGATGAATATTTGGGCAAACACAACATAAAGGAATGCAATATTTTTAAAGTTCAGGAATCGGCTTATCTGCTTTACAATGCTGAGATTAAAGAAATAGAGTATTGTTTCAAGCAGAATAAGAGAAATCAAAAGCACTTCAATTTTATGAAGAATAAGATAGCTTTTCTTTTTTTCGCTTAAAATAAACTGAGCAATGTGATAAAACATGTAAAGAATTATCACAGCAATGGAAACATCGTGTAAAATCAGTTTATATTTTGAAGAAAGATAAAATCCGTATTCGAGCACAATTGAAAGCAGCCCAACAATACTTGTGATAAAAATAAATATCTTTAATATTTTAGATAAGTATTCTTTATTCATATCATCTTTGTTTAGTAAATGAATTATCGACTGAATTAGAAATCAGCAAGTTTAAATTGTGTATCAACTCATTTTCATATTTTCCGTCAAACACAAAAACCTGAAGCTGATAAGATCTGGTTCTTTTCTGAAAATCTGAATTTCTGAAATAAACTTTTGGTTTGTATTTTGTAAAAGTATAAGGCGAAGATAATGCAGCTTCATAAATAATCTTTATGATTTTACCTGACGGGTATTCAAACGGAAACTCAAAATCCAATGCCAAAAGCTGCTCAACCTGCCCTCTGTTTACATTTATCACAGGCACGGAAAGAAACAATGAATTCGGTATTGAAATCATACTGTTTGTTTCAGAAATAATTATTGTAGTCCGGAGTTCAATTTTCTGTACTTCACCCTCATATTTTTCAATTCTTATAAAATCGCTTTTCTGAAAAGGATTAGTAATATTCAGATATATTCCGCCAACAAGATTTTGCAGAAATCTGAGCGAAGCAATCGAAACGAATACAAAAATTAATAATATCAAGCCGAGCAAAACATTTGAAACCTGACTTGAAAGAAGAGAAATAATCAGGTATAAAACTATTATCCATATTAACGTTTTTGTATAGATAAGAAAAGAATTCATTACGGGATATTTTTTATAAATCCACAGTTTTCTTGAAAGAGAAAGAAGATTTGAAAATACATATCCGGTAAGAATTAATATTAGAATATAAATCAAAGACCAGATATTCAACTCAGTTGCACCAAAATTTTGCCGGTTATTTTCGTTGGTAATTTTTGGGGGAACAACTTGCGTTTTTTGTATTGCCTTTTTTTCAGCAACTTTAACAGCCTGATCGTGATTAACACCTTGTTTAACATTATTAGCACTTTGTTCAACGGTATCAACACTTTGCTGCACAGCGATTGTTGAATCAACATTTTGCGCAAATGCATAAGTTGTTACAAATATGATGAGTAATATTTTTATCATCTGGCTCAAATCATATTCCTGCGGGTTAATTCATTTTCTATTATTTTATAGAGAAATTTATTTATAAAATATCTGTTGTGCAGATAATCAATCGAATCTTTGTAAATCAGATTAAGTGACTCAAGGTAATTCAGTATCTCTTTGCTTTCTTCAAGACCGAAGCCAAAAAGTTTTTGATGTTCCTGATCGGTCAGTGAGCCATGAAACAGAATTTGTGACAGCGAAAGCAAATAAATATCATTTAAACCCTGAAAATGCTCCAGAGAAATTTTTCTTGGTGGTTTGATAATTATTGTGTTTTCTTCAACTTTCTGAATCGATTGCAGCCAATAAAACATAGCTGAAATAATATTACCAGTTGAATATTCTTCAAGTTTTTTGAAGTATTCATCGGAAAGAATATTTTGGTCGGTATTCAAACTTCTTTTTCTGATGAATTTATTTTTCAATTCCGTAAAATCATCAGGCAGATATTTCAAATCGTATCCGGTCGCATTATGCCTGCTGAGAAGAATAGTTTTCAGCTCCTGCCTGTGAAGCTCGTTTATCAATATTTTTTCGGAGAACAACTTTCCAAACTCAAAATTACTGTTCAAGAATTGATATGGGAGTTTCCCAATTGTACACAGCCAAAAAACATTATTGTTTGTTGCAGAGATTAAGTAGAACAAAGTTTTTATTGCACTATATCCATCAACATTCCGGAAATATAATTTTGCCAGTGTTTCGATAATAATCAATTTTTTGTTTGATTTATCGTTCAGAGTAATTAACAACTCATCCAACTTCAGAGTGCGGTTTAATCCAAGTGACTTTGATATGATATTCAGCAATTGGGATTTTGTAGTAACTGTTTCGCTGATTTGAATATGAAAAATATTTGCATCATTCAGATAACTGTTTTTCAGCGAATTAATTAATGTTTTCTTACCGCTTCCCGGCTCACCAATAACAAGAGTTGCTGAATTTCTGTTCTCTCTGAAATTTTGTAATTGCTGAGTTACTTTATTAGATAACTCTTTGCTGTTAATAAAAAAGTCATTTGATTCAAGCGGACTTCCGTCAAAAAGTTTTCGATAAATAAACGGCAGACCTTTCAGTTTTTCTTCATTCAAAAACAAAGATTCAGGTTCAGTACCGGCTGCTCTTTCTTTAATATTAAAATCAATTAAAAACTGTTTTAATCTGTCCCTGAAAAATAAATTATAAAATTTCTTCAGTTGATTTTGAGCAATCGCAGCAATGTGCGTTAGGTCTTTCAAAGTTTTTACCGACAAAGATTTTATTCGGTTCTTTCCGATTTCGGCTTCCATCTGCAAAGCCGATTTTGTTATTGAACTCTCAAGAAGAAGTTTTTCGATAGTGGTTACAGAACTACTTACTCTTTCAAGAATTTTCTTATTGATATTTACTCCAAGTCTGTCAATCTGCTGATGAAGCTGATTGATTCTGTGGTCAATTTTATCAATAAGAGAATATGCAAGTTCAACAATAATTTCTTTGCCATTATTTTCAGATTCCGACTGAACAATGCTCAGTGAATGATAATCCACCATTGCAATAAGATTTTTAAGTTCACCCAAAGAAAGATTTAAATGATTAAGAATCAGCTCATTAATTTCGCTGATTTCACGCGGTAATTTCTGTCCGAGATACTGGGCAGCAATTTCTCTTACTTTGGCTTTCCGCAAACCAATAAACATCGGACGGCGTTCATTAAACTTAAAGTCAGTTTCCTCAAGCAGTTTAATATCTTCAGGAAGTTCATCGGATATTTTGCTGAACTCTTCAATAATTAACTCAGTTATGAATTTTATCTTTTTACTGCTTTTAATCTCTTCCAATTTGGCGATATACTTATTGATCATCGGCAAAATCAATTCATCTTTCTGATGTTCAATAAGCTCAACCAAATTGCCTTTGTTTTGTATGGTTTCCTCAATCCTGTGTCCGATTTTTTCCTGAATTAAATTAATTTCAGCAAAAACATTTACCAGATTAAGATTGATTTCTTCAAGTACGCTGATAAGATATTCGTTGACAATTTTGCTTAGTTTGACTTTTATACTGCTGATTAAAACATCTTTTTTAAACAATCCGAGATAGCCGATATAATAGTTCATCCAAAAGCGAATTGTTTCCATCGTGAAATCTTTTGCAGTTTCACTTTGCGAAAAGATTTTTGAGTATTTCAGTTTGCTTTGCTTCGATTCGTACGTGCCCGCAACTCTGATTTCCTGCAGCAATTTATTAAAAGGCGAAGCAAGCGAATATGCCAGTCTCGCACTCAGTTCTTCGGTTGTATTGGATATTTCATGATTATAAATTTTTATTTCATTTACAAACATGCTGTGAATCTTATCGAGTTTTGAAAGAATCAATAGATGAAGCTCTTTGTTCTTTTTTTCCTGATAACTCAGAATTATTAACTCATCAAGATAATTTGAGTAATCCTGGAAAAGTCTTCTGATCTGTCGGAGGGTATTCAGTCTTTCTGCACCGACTAAATTCACAGTTTCAAGAATTTCACCCGATGACTGTCCAATCAAATAATACTTGGCGAGATTCCTGTATTCAATAGTTCTCTGAAGCCTGTAATTGCTGTCATAATAACTCATGACAAAATTTTTAATCCTGTTTTTTACCTTAAAATACTTCGCCTTCAGCTTTTCATTTTTTGAGAAATCAATCCACGGTTTTTCCAAATCAACGACAAATTTTTTCTGCAAACTATCAGTTAAATCAATCAGCGAAATGAACAAATCTTTAACGAGCGGCTCAAGTTTCAGAATATTTTTTTCGGTTATCTTTCTTTCAGAAATCAGATCAATGTATGTTTCGGCTAATTTTTCTTTTGCATTAAGCAGAGTATTGGAAATTTCCTGAGGTGTTAAATTATTGTTTGACAAAAAACCTTTAAGTTCTATGAAATCATCAGTGTAAGTTTCGGTAGCACTGATTACCAACTCAAGTGATTCTTCGCTTCGCTGATGAATAAAATTCTTGTTAAAATTATCGATTATATCATTCAGCTTAAAAAGTATATTGAATAAAGATTTGTTTAATCCGGTATCCTGAAAATTTGGCTCTTCAAATTTTGAATTTGCTAATTTTTTCTTTTCTGAGTCCGTAATTTTCTCATCTTCTGAATGTTCTGTTTTATTAATGCCAAAAGGTTTGAAAATTGAAATAAGTGCAGTTTTGTAAATTATCGGACCTAAAATCATGTTAAAAATTATTACAGCAGAAGCAATATTTTTTACTTCTGCACCAATTCCTGGAATTTTATCTGCAACCAAAATTGTTAATCCAATCGCCAAGCCGCTTTGAGATAAAAAGCCAATCCAGCCTTTTTCTTTTAATTGTGTTTCTTCATTTATAAACTTTCCGGAAATCTTAAATGAATAATAAACCGAAATAATTCTTGCGATAAATATTGCGGCGGAAAAATATACTGCCCAGAGGACAACGCTGAGATTTATTGAAGCACCGATATAAGTAAAGAAAATCAGGAAAATAAGCAGAAGAAGCTTTTGAAGCGGAGCTTCTAATTTTTCTTCCCGGCTTGAATAATTTTTAATTACATATCCAGCTATGAGAAAAACAATCATTAATTCGAGATGAAACAGAACAGCCAATTCGCTGATAAAAATTATAAACGCAAAAAACGAAATCAGTATTTCTTTCTCAATATATTTCAGGTAAAGATTAAACAATATCCCGCTTGCCAAACCAAGCAAAACTGACAGCGAAAATTCTTTGAAGAAATCAAGAAAAATATTTTCACTTAAAGTTGATTTTGTAATCAATCTTGAAGATACTGATAGCGCAAATGCAAAAAGAATGATAATTATAAAATCTTTAATTATCACTGAATTCATTACCAAATCAGTAAATCTGTTCTTTGCGGAAGTTTCTTTATGAACTGCAAGTGTAAGTTCAATTGACGTACCGAATGAGATAATTCCAATCAAAACTGAGGCTGCAATAATCTCTGCCTGTGAATAACCCGAGTGCGGATAAAAGTATGTGAAAATCAAGTAGGAAATCAGCCCGACAAAAATAACGACCGACAAAAGTTGAACCGACAGAATTATTGAAATTGATTTCCAAAACTTTTTCAGTTCACCGAGATTGATTTCCATACCGGCACTAATCGCGATAATACTTAAAGCGATGATGCTTATAAATTTCATATCAGCAACAACATTTCCGTCAGCAATCATAAAATAATTTACACCTAAAAGCCACTGCGAATTGCTTCCGAAAAGCAAACCGATCATCAGATATGCAACTATTCTCGGTAGCTTTATCTGAAAGAAAATTTCACCAATTGTGTATGCAGAAAGAATTAAAAATCCAAGTGCAATAAGAGTTTTGGGATGATAAACAGTTTCAGCCGAAGGATTAATTTGGTGAACAAAAAAAATAAT